>JBBAAF010000197.1:0-5800 GCA_041658425.1 Bacteroidales bacterium
TTTACTGAATTAGCTAATACAATCTCCATGATGAATAATGCTTACATCCGTCATCTTTGGGATCAATCCCGTTCCCCACGCCCTTAACGCCCTCACTCCCTCACAATTCTCTCAACCGTTTTTGTTATCTCTGAGGTTAGTTCTGTATAGTGCTTCCCTGTTCCCGGACCTGAAAAACCGGTAAAAATCTTGCTGATCTTACCGTTGCGATCGATAAAAATCGATGTTGGGAAGGATAGGGTCCGGTTTAGCATGGGCAGGGTTTCCGAGGCTTTTCGCTTGTTTGACTCGCCGGCATAGAGAAATATATAGTCAGCTCCGATATTGCTTTTGAACCGTTCAATTGCCTTAATAGATGCTTCTCGGTTAGCTGATTCATAGCTTAAGGCTATAATCTGCAGACCTTTATCTTTATATTGAAGGTAAAGATCGGCGAAAAAGCGTGTTTCATCCATGCAATTGGGGCACCAGCTTCCGATGATCTGGACAATAACTGGTTTCCCGATGTATTTAGAATCCGAAAGGCTCACAGGTTTGCCATTGAGATCCGGAAATGTGAATTCCAGTTTTTCATACCCCGGTTTCAGAAAGGTAAGAATTGTGGGATCGGGCAGATTAACAGTATCATTCCGGACAGCACGCCATTCGCCTTTCCACGAGGGTCCACCGCAAAAAGAACCATTCTCAAGAGTGCCCTCGGGCGTAAGGCCGGCCTGGAAAACAAGAGCATGAGCGCCATCAAATGCCGAGAGCATCATTTTGCTTCCGGCTGATCGGTCGGCCTGCAGCTGAAAAATGAAAAGACTATAAAGAGTTGATAGATCCAATTTGTCTTCATGATTGTGTTAAAAATTTGAATATCCGGGTCGAAGTTTGCGATATTTGTCAAATAAATGCGATTATTGGATTACCATATGAAATAAAATTGATTAATTTGACGATAAATTCAGGATACAATGAAAATAACTAATCTTTTCAGGACCGGGCTTTTGACTATTGCAGTATCAATATTTCTGATTACTGCATGCGATAAAGAACCTTCTGATCTTGCTCCGATATCAGGAGATGTTGAATCAGCTAAGAGCCTTAAGGCCGGAAACAATGGAACTGCCTCATACATTGTAGTTCTTAATGAAGATTTTGAAGCCGCCGGTGAACTGGCTGGTAAACACGATTATGATCAGCGAAAACAGGTAATGTCGGGATACCTGAACCGTTTTCTTGGCGGAAAAGGTATTGGCAATGATCAGGTTGAGCAGGTGTATACCAATGTTTTCATGGGTTTTGCAGCCAGGCTCAGTGGTCCGCAATCGGAAAAATTGCGCCAGGATACCCGGGTAAAAAGTATCGAACCTGATCAGGAAATTACATTAGGCAAACCGGGCGGCGGTGGTGGCACTCAGCCAGCAGAAGTAACTCCATGGGGCATCACCCGTGTTGGTGGTGGCATAAGCGGAGCGACTGGAAAGGCATGGATTATCGATTCCGGTATTGACCTGACTCATCCGGATCTTAGCGTAGATGTACCCAATTCCAGGTATTTTATTGGTAGAAGCCCTCAGGATGAGAATGGACATGGAACTCATGTGGCCGGGATCATTGCCGCTAAGGATAATACCATTGGTGTAATCGGTGTTGCAGCCGGAGCAACCGTTGTCGCAGTTCGTGTACTCGACCGTCGCGGAAGCGGTACAATCAGTAGTGTAATTGGCGGTTGTGACTATGTCAAAGCTAATGGCGTTTCGGGCGACGTGGCAAATATGAGCCTGGGCGGCGGGGTGAGTACTGCTCTTGATGATGCCGTTAAATCCATGTCGATAAAGGTAATGGTTGCCCTGGCTGCCGGAAATGAATCCGACAATGCTAATAACCACTCACCGGCTCGTGTTAACGGATCCAATATCTATACGGTTTCAGCCATGGGTACCTTAGACAATTGGGCATCATTCTCAAATTTCGGAAATCCTCCGATTGATTATTGTGCTCCGGGCGTAAGTATATATTCCTGTTACAAAGGTGGGACCTATGCTACCATGAGTGGTACCTCAATGGCTGCACCTCACGTGGCAGGCCTTTTGCTGCTCGGTGCCATTACGACCAATGGTTATGTATCAGGTGATCCGGACGGAAATGCCGATCCTATTGCACACAGGTAAGGTCCTGACCAAATATTAATGAAAAGGCTGTGTCATGATAGAAGACACAGCCTTTTCATATTACATTCGCAGCAAAGCTAATTCCATTATTATGAAAAACATCCTGATTACCCTGGTTACCCTTTTGGTTTCAGTTTCGCTACAGTCGCAGGATAAGCCTGCATACCAGATCTTTACCGGCGACGGAGATGAGGTTAGGTACGGCAAAATGCTGAAGGAGCTTCAAAAAGCAGATTTTGTTTTTTACGGCGAACTTCACAACAATGCCATCGCTCATTGGCTGGAATTGGAGATCACGCGTGACCTTTTCGAGGAAAAGGGACAGGAGCTGGTACTCGGCGCCGAGATGTTTGAAACCGATAATCAGATTCTGATTGATGAACTGTTCAACGGATTTCTGACCGATAAAAAGTTTTCCGAAGATTGCAGATTGTGGAAGAATTATCCAACTGATTATAAGCCTCTTCTGATGTTTGCCAAGGGAAAGAAAATTCCGTTTATTGCAACCAATGTTCCGCGGAGATATGCTTCGCTGGTTGCTTCAAAAGGTTTGGATGTGCTCGATTCTTTATCGGCCGAGGCCAAAGCCTTCCTGCCTCCGCTCCCGATTGTCTTTGATCCGGAGGTTCCATGCTATAAGAATATGCTCAGTATGATTAACGAAATGGCCGCCCCGGCGGGTGGCGGAAAGGCAGCTCCTGCAGTTGCTGCAATGCCTGCCGCTGGTGCAATGGCTGCTCATAGCGGACAGAACCTTCTGAAAGCTCAGGCGATCAAGGATGCTACAATGGCATGGTTCATGAATAAATACTACCAACCAGGCAAACAATTCATCCACTATAACGGTTCATACCACTCTGATAATCACGAAGGGATCATCTGGTACCTGAAAAAAATTCAGCCCAATGCAAAAATCGTTGTTATTACCACCGTTTCGCAGGATGAACTGAAAGATCTTGGAGAAGAAGGCAAAGGCAAGGGTGATTTTGTTGTGGTAGTGCAGAGCCGGATGACGAATACCTATTAAGGCTCAGGGCACAAGGCTCAAAGCTCAAGGCAGGAAGGAAAGGAAGAAGTCGTAAGTACTAAAATCGTTCATTTAACGCCCTTAACACCCTTAACTCCCTTAACGTCCTTAACGTCCCACTCGTCCCCTTCTTTTAAGGTACGTATTGGCACAGCCGTTTTGCCGGAACCTTTTAGTTCAACCGATGTTACGGTGAGTTGCCCTTTGATCACATTGATCCTGACCGATTTCGACGAGCCATTGTCCTTTACGTCAAAGGTGCCGTAGGCATAACCGTCGGACCAGAAATAGTGGCCCGGCTTTGAGGTGAGACTGAGTTCACCGGTTACGGCGGAATAGTTGAACCCGGTAAGGGCAAGTATCCCCCCCAGGAAGCCATGGCGCGACCGTAATGGTGGCAGCATTCGGCTTCGTCAAAAGGGCTCCGTTTGTACCCATCTGCCCGTCAGCAGCCGCCCTTCCAAAATCCTTCGACCGGTCGAGGGGAAGGCTGACCCGGAAGCTCATCAGCCCGTCGTCAGCGGTGGATTTATCGAATTCGATCTCCCGGCGTTTGCGGGCCAGGTCGCCAAAAAGAAAAGCCGTTGCCTGCTCGTAATTCCAGACATGCGTGCAGGAGCCGAAACAGCAACCCTCACTGTTGTTGCAACCTTCCCAGGCGAAAAGGTAGCCGTCATCGGTACGGAAACAGGTTTGGGTTCTCAGGGTGCTCACGTTGAACAGAGCCGCTTCCTTGACCACTTCGGGAAGCTGAGACGAGCAGAAAGCCGATACAAAACGGATCGTTTCATCTTCCAATCCCGGGAGGGCCGGTTTTACTTTACTGATTACATCCCAGGCATCGGCATATTGTGTGGTGTAGTATTTTTTAAGGATTTTATTTGACCACGCTTTCTGATTAGGGAAGAACCAGGTGAGGTAGAACTCAAAAATGCGGCTCTGTCCTGCGGGAATGGTTTGAACCAGGGCAAGAGAAGCCATGGGCTTATTTTCTCCGGTTGCCGGACGCTAACATTCTGGCCTGGGCAGGTGAGTGCAATGGTCCCCCACTGCTCAGTCTCCGGGGATACACCCCCGGATGAAAGATAAATGCCTTTCAGCCCATCCTCATTCCGGAATGTGTTGATGTTTTTTGCCGCTCCACTCCGAATGAATCACAAAAAACGGGGCGATTTCAAAGGAAGGACCCGGATTGTAGCCTTTTGCGGGCCGGCTCATGATCTTCCAATCCTGAAGATTGCCCCTGCCTCCAAGGGAAACTGTGCCAGTACCGATCCCCCCGATCGGCATTGCTATTTTCTGAACATGCTGATTATCATAGCTTTTCAAAATCGGCCAATTCGGATCAGGTTGCCCGTTTACCACCTGGCCGGCAAAAATCGCTGCTGCTGCCAAAATCAGGATAATTCTGCTTTTCATAGGTCTATTGTTATAAATGATGCGGCAGACCGGCCGTTTTCATCTCGATCTTGATCCCCTGTTTGGGTCCGGTAGCGGTAAATACTGCCTCAAACCCCAGCTTGTGTTTTCCCTGGGTCAGGGTTACATCATATTGAGTAAGCTGGCCGGTGCCAACCAGTTGCCAGGTTGAATCATAGAGGTAAATGTAACTCCCTCCGGTATACTTAATATAGTGGTTAGCAGGCAGATCCAGTGGTATGTAGATCTTTCGCCCACCATCGATATCCAGTCGGATAAGGGTTGCTGAGTTTTCCGGTCCGGCTGAAAGAATGAATTGGACCGGCTGATCCGGATTTTCATTATTAATTTCGATGGGCATCAGGCCAGCACCGGACTTGTATTCCGTGCGCCAGATGGTGTAGGGATAGAGGTTCCAGTTATTTGGCCCATCCAACTCGAGATGGAATTCATTTTTGATATTCTGCATCTGTTTTTTCACATCTGCCGGGAAGGTACCTGCCATTCGGGCCCGTTCCCATTCCCGGATTGCATAAAGGATCTTCTCACTGAAGCCATTCCGGTCGACGGCTGCCAGGGAGGTAACCAGGGCATACCCGGCATCAAAACCGGCCGACCGGCCGAGTAGCCATTCGATATCCTCAAGGCTTGTTTCCGGTGTCATCCGGAACCAGCCGAGCATGGCGGGAATCAGGTTTCGCTGGAAATAGAGCTGATTCAGCAGGCGGTATTGGGTCTGGCTTTCGCGGAAACCGGCATACCAGGGCTCACCCCAGTTCATCCGGGTAAACGTGTGCCAGAAATAGTGGCCCGGACCGCTGGCATCGGTGATCACCTGACCTTTAAGATCGGGCTTTAACTGATCATACCAGTTTTGAGTAAACCGCTGACGGCCATATTCACCCATACCCGTCGACCAGTTGCCTTCCAAACCATCGAATGAGATTTGACGGCAACCGGTGAAGTTGAAAAATTCAGCAATTCGCGTCGACACCTCAATCGATAACTCATTGTTGGTGAGGAAGGTCTGGTAGCCATGATCCATCAGCTTCCCGATATCGGCCCCGGCTTCATGTGCAGCGGCGATAGTTCCGAAAGCCCCACGTTCACAGTCCGTCAAAACCCGGGGCGAGGTGGCTGAAACCTCCTTATACCGGATCAGTTCATTGCCGATCACAACACATCGCAATGTGTTGTT
>JBBAAF010000198.1:0-5784 GCA_041658425.1 Bacteroidales bacterium
GGTTCCACCAGAAAAGGTGGAATTCTTTACCAATGGGATCTTTCGGACTTTAAGGAAATATCCATAATAAACAGTGTTCAGATATTACGGCAACAATCAGGAGTGCTATGCGGCGCCCTTCAACTTGGTTTAAACGGGAAAATTTACGTCTCTCTCTCAGGCCAGCCATTTTTAGGAGTCATCAATTCTCCGATCCAGAAGAACTGCAACTATATCGAACACGGTGCCAGCCTCATGAATAATGCAACCGGAGAAGGAGGGAAAGCCTATTTTGGATTACCCACTTTTCTATCCGATTTTTTTAAATCTGCGGAATTCTATTTTGAGAATACCTGCTATAGCGATAAAACCATCTTTTACATATCAACCCGAAACGCGGTGGATCCGACAACCCCTCCTGTTTGGACTATCGAAGATAAAAATAGAAACTATGTAGGTAAGGCCGTAACCGACCCCATCACCTGGGAAGGAGTGTATACTTTTCCGGCTCCGGGTGATTATGTGGTTAAAATGCGTATCCTACAATATGGGTCGCCTTATGATTTCCAGCGTGATATCACCATTCACCCGCTTCCTGAGCTCAATCTCCCCGATATCACCAGTATGTGTAAAGGCAGTCCGGCCCATCTGGATGCCGGCGACGGGGCCTTTTACAGCTGGCGTGATAATCTTAATCTAAACGTCGAGCGCTACCGCGATGTCTACGACGCCAAAAAATATGTGGTTACCGTAACAAATTATAATGGTTGTTCCAATACCGATTCTACCCAGGTCATGGCGAAACCACTTCCGGTTATCAAGGATACAATGATCACTCTCGCAACCTGCGGCGTAGCCAACGGTTCGATTACTCTGGAAATGGATGAGGGTGATCAATATGATTTTGCCTGGACCCAATACCCTGATAGTACTTCCAATAAAGTCCATAATTTGGCCGCCGGGGTATATGAAGTGAAAATTACCTCCGATAGTACAGGATGCTCCATTACCAGCAAACTCAGCATTTCTGAAGAAGATGCACCCAATGTGCTCATAAAGGCATCATTAACAGATACAATCTGCCCGGGACAAAAGGTCACCCTTACGGCGGAAGGTGCAGTCAATTATCTATGGGAGAATCCGAATGGAATCGATGTGGCTTCAGTAGATGTACGCCCTATGGAAACTACTACTTACCGGGTTATGGGTTATTCTATGGGCCAGAACAACCAGAGATGCTCTGCCTATAAAGAGATAACGATTAAAGTTTTCCCTTTTAACCCACCCGAGCTGGGTGCCGACCGGGAAGGATGCCAGGGCGATACCATCACACTCGACGGCGGAAGCGAATACATTGCGTGGAGTTGGAGTAGCATTGATCCCCCACGGAATGAAACCACCCGGGTTGTGCAAATCACCCAATCAATCGAACAACTCATCGTTTTTGTCACCGATAAGAACCAATGTGTCCTCACAGATACCACCAAAGTATTAATCAAGCCTCTTCCTGAAATCAATCTTGGGAAAGAAATCATACAGTGCAAGGGAAGCCCTGTTGAACTCTTCGGCGGTTTGGGCGATTCCTATTTATGGAGTACCCTTGATACCACTGCACGGATTTTCGTGAATGATTCCGATACCTATAAGCTGACTATCCGGAAAAACGGCTGCGTAAACACCGGTAGCATTCAGGTTACGATCAAGGATCTCCCGCTGGTAAATCTGAATCTGCCCCGGGATACCACCATTTGTTTGTCGGACAGCCTGGAGCTCAATGGCGGTAAGGGCGATACCTACCTGTGGAGTACCGGAGAAACCACTTATGACAAATATGTCAATCAATCCGGGACTTATTGGCTCAAAATCGGCTTCGACGGTTGTGAGAACAGCGATACTGTTAATCTGACCATCAATCCTTTGCCAAAAGTTGACCTTGGAAATGATACCATTTATTGTAAGTCAAACCCAATTGTACTGTCCGGAGGAACAGGTGACTCCTATATCTGGAACACAGGTGCGACAGCTCCTGAAATTTCCATCAACGAAACAGGGACATATGACCTGTCCATCAGTAAAAATGGCTGCGTGAATGCTGACACTGTGATGATCCGGGTTAACGATCCAAGCCTGCTGGTAATCGATTCGGTTACCTCTACTCCTATAATCTGCCCTGGCAACAGGGATGGTAGTTTGAAGATCTACTCGCACGGGTCAGGATCCTCGTATGAGTATAGTATCGACGATGGATTAAACTATTTCTCCAGCTCCTTGTTCCAGGGGTTATATGGAAATAATCACTTTCAGATTGTTGTCAGGGAAGATAACGCTTGCACCGCAAAATATCCCAAAGAGATCACATTTATAGAGCCCGATAGCATTCAGATAAACTACCATCTGGTCTCTCCGAGTTGCGAAACCTGTCCCGACGGAGAAATTAATCTGTTGATCAGAGGGGGAACTCCTCCCTATTCAGTTAAATGGTCGACCAATGATACCATTACCTATTTATCGAATATGGTCCTCGGAAAATATCTGGTTTGGGTAACGGATGCAGCGAAATGCCGCGAAAATGCACTGATCGATCTCACCCTCGATTATCCTCCCTTCCAGATTCCTAACGCTTTTACCCCGAATGGTGACGGAATCAATGAAAAATGGGAAATTGCTGCGCTCAAAGACTTTCCGGAGTGCGAATTGAAAATTTTCGACCGGTCGGGCCATCTGATCTGGTGGTCGGATATGGGATATACGGTACCATGGGATGGAATCGATAAATCGGGTAATGTTTTACCTGTGGGATCCTACTATTACCTGGTTTGGTTACGAAGTGATTTAAAACCACTCAAAGGCTCAGTCTCCATTTTAAGATGAGGAATAATCTTCTATATATAATCCTGATCCTGTTAGCACCGGCCTTCCCCGGTTTTTCTCAGGTCAACTCCTTTTCGGATCAGTATCTTGCTAACCTGTTTCTCCTCAATCCCGCCATTGCCGGAACCGGACAATATGGTACGCTGGTGGTCAATTCGAGGCAGCAATGGGTTGGTTGGGACGGAGCGCCAGCCAGTCAAAGTGTTACCTATCATACAAAATGGGCCAAATCCAATTCCCGTTTCACACCTCTGGGATTTATCAATAAAGGAAAAAACACCTATAGCAAGGTTGGTGTTGGCGGAGGATTTTTTCATGATTCATATGGCGTCTTCCATTTAACGGGAATACACCTGGATTATTCCTATCATCTATTCTTAAGCAAAGGCCGGTTATCCTTCGGATTATCGCCTTCTTTTTTTCAGATTGGATCAACCAGCATCGTTCTGGCCGATCCGAAAGATCCATATCTGGATAATCCTAATATAAGTTATTTCGTTGACTTTAATGCAGGTGCACACTATTTCAACAAGGAGGGCTATGCAGGATTCTCTCTGGTTCAATTGTTCAATTCATCAGTGAAATTTGGCAATTACGGATTCCCGGGAAACGAAGATCCGTCGCTTAATCCTGATCTGGCCCGGTCGGTCTATGCTTATGGGGGTTATTTTTTCACCCTGAACCGAAACGTGAACCTGAAGATCGAGCCCATGGCTGTAATCAAACTCAATGCACGTAACGGATTCCACTTTGATCTTAGCACAACCGTTCACTTGCGCGATATTTTTAATGCCGGGCTTTCCTACCGCTGGAAAGAAGGTTTTTCAGTATTCACGGGAGTCAGGCTCGATAACCTTTCATTCCGCTACCTGTTTGAGATCCCGATTTCGGCCGATGTACCCAATCGATTCACCAGTCATATGATCCAGCTGTCTATGAACATCGGCCAGCCGATTGACTAATTTTTAATCACCTTTATTACGCCCGGCATTCCATTTTCCGAAGTTACCCTGAAGAAATGGACTCCTTTTGTCAGATAGCTTAAATCGATGGTGGTGCTTTCCTGGCTGAGAATTTGTACCATTTCCGTCTGGCCCACGATATTCAACACTTCAAGCTTTTGTGTAATTCCCCTGAAATCTGCTATTTGTATGGTAACCTTGCCGTTCGAAGGATTCGGATATACCTTAAAAATGTTTTCAACTTTCAAAAGGTTGATGCCGCTTAGATCGCCATGCTGTCTAATGTTGACCGTCTCAGCACTTCCGGCAACATCGTTAATGGAAATAACCATTTCCACTGAGCGCAGGGCACTACTGTCATTCTGATCTACATCAACCGTTATGGTTCCGGCATTTGATCCCGAACTGCCACCACTGATGCGTGCCCAGGTAACTCCGGCAGATAGCTGAGCCACCCAGATCATGGTGCCGCCTCCGGTATTGGCAACATCAAAGGCGGTGGTACTGGCCGGAAAATCGAGCGATCGGGAGGAGGGAAGGACGTTAAGGACGGGAAGATTGGCGGCCTGTACAATGGTAACGGTCTGTGGACTGCCGGTGGCTCCGGCAGCAGTTATCGTGATAATTCCTGTACGTACAGCATTGTCGGGATTGGCATCTACCAATACACTGATGGTACCTGAGTTAGTGCCACTTGTTCCTGAGGTAATGTGTGCCCAGGAACTACCGGTGGTGACTGCAGCAGCCCAGATCATGGACCCCCCGCCGGTATTGGTCACATCAAAAGTCGTTGTAACGGACTGGTATTCTATCGAACGTGAAGCCGGCAGGAGAATAAGTACCGGAGGATTAGCTGCCTGAACGATGGTTACGGTCTTCGGACTGCCGGTAGCTCCGGCAGCAGTTATCGTGATCACACCTGTGCGTATAGCATTGTCGGGGTTGGCATCTACCGATACACTGATGGTACCGTCATTGGTTCCATTCGCTCCTGAGGTAATCTGAATCCATGAAGTTCCGGTTGTCACTGCAGCAGTCCAGCCCATTGTGCCACTGCCGGTATTGCTGACAGCAAAAGTGGTGGTGCCTCCGCTAAAACCAATATCACGGGATAGCGGGGTTACACTCAATACAGGATTTGTTGCTGGATAATTAAATGTAAAGGAAATGGTTGCACCAGCTGCCCCGATATTGGTTATTTCTATTCCGCCCGGTGAACCATTACTCAAAAAACAGGTTGGGTTACTAGTAGCAGTAAAAGAGGTCCGGCCTGCGCCAGAAGAGAAAAACGCCTGTGAAACAGATCCGTCAACAGTGGTGGTTCCGTCAGGCCGGTAAACATATACCTCATCCGGCGGCCCGGTACTGTTGCCGGAGACCTGCGTGTTTACGCGGTAAATGATCAGCCCGGATCCCGGCAAACCTTGTTCAAAAGTTCCGGATACCCTGCGGTACTCTAAAACAAAAAATTCAGTGGAACTGTTGGGCGACACAATTTTATATCCGGCAAAAGGATCGGTCGATAAAGGGGATAATGTATAGGTCCCGGGTGTTGAGATTACCGGTATACTGGAAAACCACTGGCCATATTTAAGTTTGGTATATACACTTGAATGCTGCGGCGGGTTGATATTTAAAGACATAATATCCCACTGCCACACCGGATCGATGGTTTTATTGGTATATCGGTAAAGGTCAGGAAAACCAAGAGAATGATTCATTTCATGGCACAAAACGCTTACCCCGAATGATTGAGATAGCTGGAAATTAAAAAACCATACGCGGGCGCCAGCAATTTGGACGTTATAGGTATACAAAGCCCACATATGAGGCCACAGCAAATCCGCCCAAGCCTCAACAGCCCCCTGGATAATAAAACATACATTATCAACCTGACCATTGTTATCATTGTCATAGTCGAGTCCGGTTGCCTCAATTTCTGGTTTGAGTGCCTCCGTAGCAGTCTTCAACA
>JBBAAF010000199.1:0-5692 GCA_041658425.1 Bacteroidales bacterium
GAATCGAGCTGGCTGATAGCCATCCCGGCTTTGTTTTCTTTCATACGGGCATCGAGCATGGCCCGGTTCAGGGCATTGTCGGCTTCCAGTTTCTTAAAGTCAGCCTGCAGAGTTTCCACGTTTCTTAGTTCCTGATCGAGCAATTCCATCATGGCAGTGCATTCCAGGATACAAATCGAGTCGCCCTGCACAACATGGCTACCCTCCGCAATTACCCATGCCACGGTCATACTTCCGTAATAGTTCATGGGTGCCATGATATTCAGGGTATTTACCGCCTGAATGCTCCCTGATGCCCGGATAACCTCCGTGTAATCAGATCGCCTGAGATCGCAGGTAATCAGGTTGGACTTTTTGGGAGTACAGGATGGGAAAAGAGTGGACAAAGCAATAGCAGTTACGAAGAAAGTCTTCATATCAATTCATTGTTAATCTGTTTGTTACAAAAACCTAATTTATTCTTCGGCATTTTTTGGCAGGCGTTCCAATTAAGGGTTACAAGGTTTCTTTGTGGAAAGACAGGTGTTCGACATCGAATTTACGAAATCTTTATATATCAGGCTTTAAGAATTGGAATAAAACCGAATCTTTTTTCAAACGGGTATATTTATGGCATTATTGTTTGCGTAATAACATTTCGAGATTCGAATTGAGAATTCTGAAGTGCGAAATTTAATGTATAGTACGGACCGGCCTTCCGGGAATGACAGGAGCGGCCTTGTCATCCCGGAGGCCGGGATCGTCACGCAGTAGAGACGTCGGAAAGTTACTATTCCTAATTATCGGTATTCTATAATTTACCGTTTAAGCCACCTAAGTTAGCAATTCGATGAACCCTGTCCACTTATCCGGGCAGGGTTTTTTCATTTGTAACTGCTGGTTTGAAATATTTTGATCTTTCCAAATGATTTATCATTAGCTTTACAGTAACGAAACAAACCATCACTATTATGGACCTAAAAGACCAATTAAAACAGCTAAGTGAACGAATCGAACGCCTTAAAGATCAGATTCACACAGAGGAGGCTGCCAAGAACGCCTTTGTCTTGCCGTTTTTGCAAGCCATTGGTTATGATATTTTTAATCCTGGGGAGGTCATCCCAGAGTACACAGCAGACATAGGTCTCAAAAAGGGCGAAAAGGTGGATTATGCAATATTGAAAGACGGACAGCCTATTATCTTAATTGAGTGTAAACACTTAACTGAGGAGTTAGTCGTTCACAGCTCCCAACTTCTCCGCTATTTCCATACCTCTAAAGCTAAATTTGGGATTTTAACTAATGGCATTGTTTATCGGTTCTATACGGATTTAGAAGCCCAAAACAGAATGGACACGATACCGTTTTTGGATGTAAATATGCTGGATCTGAAGGAGAATCAAATTGAGGAAATCAAAAAATTCCATAAGTCCTATTTTGATATTGATAATATCATTACGACCGCAAACGAACTGAAACACCTGAATGCGTTAAAGAATCAATTCCAGTCAGAACTAAGCAATCCTTCTGAAAGCTTTGTCCGCTTCTTTACTAAAATGGTCTACACCGGACAGGTAACTGCCCGGGTTCTTGAACAATTTACGGTTCTTGTTAATAAGTCCTTTAACCAGTTTATCAATGACCTTATAACTGATCGGCTAAAATCAGCCCTGAAAAAGGAAACTGACACTGCTGTGAAACCAGAAGAAAAGGCTCAGTTTGAAACAATAGAGCCTCAAACCGATAAGGTCGTTACCACCACTGAGGAAATGGAGGCATTCTTCATAGTTAAGTCCATCTTAAGGACTAAAATTTCTTTTGATAGGGTGTTTTACCGGGATTTTCAAAGCTTTTTCTCCATAATTCTGGACGACAGTATCAGAAAAACCATTTGCCGCCTTTACCTCCACAATCCTGCAAAGAAGCAAATCGGAATATTTGACCAAGATAAAAAGGAGAAGTGGTATGACCTCACCTCTCTGGACGACATCTACAATTATTCAGAACAGATACTTCAAACATTAGACTTTTACCAAGCTAACAAAAAGGATTGAAGATCGCAGTTTAAGCACCTTATCGCAGCAAATGAAAGCCCGGCCTAACAAGTCGGGTTTTTTATTGGCCTGTTACATTGCAACTTATAACTTTATTTTTTCAAAACGTAACATTATTTTTTCTATTGCGCAAAAGTGATTTTGGCTCCGCAGGGTCTGTACTCTACAAATTATTTAACTAATTAAAAAACAAAGGATTATGAAAACACGATCATTGAAAAACCTGAATTCAAAACGGCTTAATGCTAAAACGCCGAAGCCAGAACCGCAAATCGGGTTCTTTACGGATGAGGAAGTACTGTCAAAAACAATCCCCTCTTGGATGACAAATCGTCGGCGCAAGAAACTTTAGGATTTGACGCAGTTGACCGGGAACGAACCCGGCCCACTTTTTCCGGGCCGGGTTTTCTGTGTGTAAAAGCAAACGTAACCCGGCGGCTGTAACCTTATCCGAAACCCGTATACTAATGGCTAAAAAGCCACGCAAATTGATCGTAGAATTGCCCCCGCCGGAGGCGGTTCGTTCCTAAAATATTTATTAGAAATAATTATATGCTTTAATAGACTCGGTGTTGTGATTGAAAGGAAAACAGTGACATTCGCAGCCTTTGAGCATCGGTCTAATATTTATAAAAATATTTCGTAGGGAACGACCCTTTTGCCGGCCCATGTTGCCCGTCACGCCCTTAACGTCCTCACTCCCTCACTGCTCCTCCCTTCCCTTCATTTACCGGAATTACCAAGGTGCTGGAGTTATACCCGCTGAATATTCCGATCCTATTTTGAATATTAGACGGAATCTTCACGGGCTCACCGAAAGGATCTTGGCTTGAAACGTATTGGCCCCGATTAATCGTTCACCGGTATTTTTATCCCTGACAAATCCCGAAATACGGATCTGGCCCTGAATAGTCATGCTAATGGAAATCAGGAATAACAACATCAAGGCTGCCAATCCTTTGGAAATCTTTGTATTCACGGTCTGAGTTTATTCAGGGTTAATCAAATCAGAAACAACAGAGGAATAGCCGGCGAAAATTCCATAACCATTTTGGACATTCGAATGTAACGGGAAGGTGCTTACGACTCCTCCGGTGAAATCCGGATATCTGCCTGTATTATATAAGTATAGCTGCTTGAGATACTGGTAATAATTATAGGAGATGGAACGTAATTCCAGAACAAATGGAAATAACTGGGTTTCACAGATATCGTTTTGACAGCCATAGTGTCCGGTTGTGTAATTGATTACCATAGTGTAAGAATCTCCTTCAATCTGTTCATTGCTGAATAAGGCCAACCTGATATGTTCGATTTGAAGGAGGGAAGCCGGAAGAGGCAAAGAATCGGTACAGGTTACCGTATCGTAACCGGCAATATTAACCTTACATTGATACGATTTGCCCGGTTCCACCCTGCAGGATGAGGTATACATTCCGTTTCCCCGGGGAGCAAGGGTTTCTTTAAAGGTACCATCGACAAATAGCTGAACCTCCGCCTGATCGACGTTTTTTAACGGTATCGAATCCAGTTTTGCCGCCAAAGAAACATGTATTTTTATTGTACTGTCGGCTATCAGGATGCTATTCACGGTGGGTACCGGAGTGAAATCGGGGAATTCATCCTGAACGAGTTCTCTGCAACTCATCAGAGCCAGGACTATGAAGCTAATCACAAACCATTGATGTTTAATCACTTGGGATGAAAATAATTTTCGGTTAAGCATGGTTTGTTTGATAATGGTTCACAAAATCAATGGGGGATGGTCAAAGTTAAAATAAATCCGGTCTGATTATCAATATTACCAGCAGTGCATTCGACGGTTTCAAATCAAACCGGGACGACCCACGGGTTGTTCCCTACTGCTGAATCCACCTCACCCCATCCTCTCTCCCGCGCTCGCTGCGCTCACGGGAGAGGGGGGACGAGCAGCTGCCGAGCAAGTGGTAATTGGGCTAAAGCCCATTTAACTTATTGCTTATCAACCCACTAGCTAAAGCTAGTGGCAACTGATAAGGGGCACCCCGGCATCCGCACAAATCGGGACCTCGCTCCGCTCAGCATCAGCACATCAGCACATCAACAAATCAGCACATCATCTTCCTCAGGGCAGAACCGGATGTATCCAACCGCGACGAAGGAGATACCGCTCGGTGGAGTTGATTGCTGTTATCAGAGCTGTGGTTCGTTGGAAAATTTCAGGAACCATAGCTCTCAGTACTTCCGGCAGGTATTCATGGGCGATCTGGTTCCTGAGATCCCGGATTTCGATCAGTTCATCAGCAGAGGGAATTATCCCCTCCTTCTCGCAACGGTTAACCAGATCAATAAAAGGTATGGACGGCTCATGCAGCAGCGACCAGGCCGTTCTGAGGACCTTCTGAATGTAAATATCTGAAGTACGTGCGAATTTTGAAGTTAGTGAATCGAATGATTCCTGCTCTTCAAAAGTGTATTGTTCCTTGATTCCGATTGTTTTGCACTTAATGAATGAAAGATCCAGTGTATCAGCGGATTGCTTAAGAAGAATCCATTCTTTTTCAAGGAGAGCTGCCAATTCTTTATCCCGTGAGGTCATAATCTGACTAATTGATTTAAAATTAAATTTTTAAATGGATCTTCCTCGTTGAAAAGGAAATTCACCAGATCCAGCTTCTGCCATCCGAAGGATTTGAAAAACTCACGCCGGAGTATCCGGATGGAATTGGAAGGTATTCGCTCCTCCGACAAAATCAGGATATCAATATCGCCGCCCCGGGCCAGATCATCAGTCCTCGATCCAAACAGATACACCTCTGCCCTGGGATCAATCTTTCCGATTTCCTCCACAAAAAACTGCCTGATCGGTTCCGTTATTCGCATTGTGGCTGCTCACAATTTAATATCGATAAATATACAAATTTTTGATTAATGCGGGCGATCGCGGGTCAATCGGGCGACCGCGGGTCGCCCCTACGACAAATCCTCATCATACCTTACAACGGGACGACAAATGGGTCGTCTCCTACATGGCATCCCGATAAATCGGGACGCTCGCTGCTGGATCCACCTCACCCCCGTCCCCCCGGCCTTCGCCGGGGCAGGCTCTCTCCCGCGCTCGCTCAGCTCACGGGAGAGGGGGGGCGAGCATCTGCGGAGCGACTTATTATTGGGCTATAGTCCATATAAATTTCTGATCCTCAATCCACTAGCTAAAGCTAGTGGCAACTGATAAGGGGTACGCTGGTTAATTTACACATTGGTACCTCGGCTCAACTATAAGATCTACAACGAATTCGCCTCGGAGCACCCCCCCTCCTTATGAAGGAGGGGGCAGGGGGAGGTTTGATGAGATTCGAATTAAGAATTCCGAATTCTGAAGTGTAAGATTCAAGTATTGTTGAAGTTACACCGGACAGACCATTGGCATATTAGCATATTAACCCATTAGCATATTGGCACATTATTTCATGATGATCCGCATCTCCCCGCCGGAAATGATCTCTTCGTGGGTGATGTACATCCTGTCCAGCGGTTTGCCGTTGAGTGTTACCGATTTTACATAGAAGTTCTTGTCCGACAGGTTTTCAGCCGTTACGGTAAAGGTTTTCCCACCGGGTAGGTTGAGGGCCACCCTGCTGAACGACGGGGTGCCAATCTGATAGATGCCATTGGCCGGG
>JBBAAF010000200.1:0-5662 GCA_041658425.1 Bacteroidales bacterium
GTGTCGTAATTCTGACCCTGAAGGGTGGCAAACATAAGTGAAGCGGCCAGAAGAAGCGTGCGGTTTTTCATGGTTTGAAAATACGAAATTATGCTTGATGATATCAGTTGTCGGTTGCAGGTTGCAGGTTGCAGGTTGCAGGTTAAGACATTAGTTGTGGTTGTTGTGATGGTTGTAGGTTATCGGTTTGGGATTAAGTGTAAAGGGAAAATAGCCCAATGTGACCCTTTCCTAAGTTGTAAATTTTTAACCAATTTTAAAGGTTAAAAACATTGACTCATTTCGGCCAAGGATAACCCATAACAATCATGACCATCACAACCAACCTGCAACCTGCAACCTGCAACCGATAACCGATAACTGTTAACTAACAACCGAAAACTATGAAAACCGATCGCAGAGAATTCATTAACCGGACACTGGGATTGGCCGGCGGAGTAGCACTGACACCGATGGCATCGGCCATGGGTGCCGGGTTCGAACGAAAATTAAGTGAGGTTGAATCGATCACACCTGGAGAACTGGCCACGGATGAAGAGTTCTGGCAGTTCATCCGGCAGGCCTTTACGATTTCGCCGAACCTGATCAACCTTAATAACGGCGGGGTAAGTCCGCAGCCAAAGATTGTCCAGGATAAAGTGGCTCATTATCAGAGCGTCAGCAATGAGGGACCTGCCCATTATATGTGGGCGGTCCTCGGAGAAGAACGGGAGCCCATGCGCCGCAAGCTGGCGGCAACTGCCGGATGCTCTCCCGAAACCATTGCGATTCTGCGGAACACTACCGAGGCACTAGACCAGATCATTTTCGGTTTCCCTCTGGAGAAAGGTGATGAGGTGGTACTATGCAAATATGATTACCCCAACGTGATCAATGCCTGGAAACAGCGGGAGATGCGCGACGGGATCGTGTTGAAATGGATGGACCTGCCGATGCCGGTTGAAAATGACGACTTTATTGTTAAAGCTTACACGGATCAGTTTTCTTCACGGACTAAACTGGTGAATGTAACCCATGTGATCAACTGGACCGGGCAGATCCTGCCGGTTAAAAAGATCGCACAAGCAGCGCATTCCCGTAACGTCGAGGTTATGGTGGACGGCGCCCATGCCTTCGCGCACCTGGTTTTCAATGTTCCGGACCTGGAGTGCGATTATTTCGGCACCAGCCTTCACAAATGGCTATTCGCCCCATTCGGGACCGGCTTTCTGTATGTTAAAGCGGATAAGATCGGTGAGATCTGGCCTCTCATGGCAGCTCCCGATCCTAAAAGCACCGATATCCGGAAATTTGAAAACATCGGAACGCGGCCCTTTGCCGTTGAACTGGCCATCAGCACCGCCATCGATTTTTACAACATGATTGGTCCGGCCCGTAAGGAACACCGTCTTCGCTATCTGAAAGATTACTGGGTGAATGCAATCAAGACCCATCCAAAGGTTAAACTGAACATTTCTCAGAAACCGGAATATTCCTGTGGATTGGGAAATTTCAGCATCGATGGGAAAAAGCCCGAAGAGCTCCAGTCGTACCTGATGACAAAATATAAAATCCTGACTACCCCGATTAACTGGGAAAAAGTCAGTGGAATCCGGGTCACCCCGAGCGTGTATACCACAATCGCAGAGCTCGATCAGTTTATCAAAGCGGTGCTGGAGTTTGCGGGTTAGATAGTTACATTAGTTATAGTCGTGGCAACTGATAATTGCACCCTGACTAATAAGACATATACCAATATCAACATTCAATATTCTCTATTCTGTCTTAATATTTCCTAACTTCCGGCTCTAAACCAGACTAAAATGCGAAAAAGTGCAGCTGCGGTCCTCCGGTTAACGACAATTCTGTTATCAGGATTTCTGATTTCGTTGCGAATGCCGGCGCAGGAGCCCGTTCCGATGCTGATCCTATCGGGACAAAACAACCACGACTGGCAAAAAACGACACCAGTTCTGGAGAAGATGTTCCTGGAATCCGGATTGTTTACCGTTGCGACTACAAACCGGCCGGATACATTAAAATACACTGATTACAAGAAATTCAGACTGGTTGTCAGCAATTGGAACCCCTGGCCGGATACATTCACCCGCTGGGATCAAGCGAAAGAGCAGGCATTTACCCGTTATGTTAAAGAGGGCGGCGGAGCCCTTTTCTTCCATGCCGGCGGTTCTTCCTTTTACGGATGGCCGGATTATCATTTGATCTCGATCGGAAGATGGGGTAAGAATACCTCACATGGTCAAATCGGTGAGGCCATGATCCATTTCTCCGATACCAAACATCCCATCGCCGAAGGGTTGAAAGATTTCGCAATTACTGATGAAATCTGGGAGAATACAGATATCTGTCCTTCAGCAACTGCGTTGGGCTGGGCACAAAAAAAAGGTCCTGACGGTACTCTTGAAGCAGCAAAACACCCGGCTATCCTGATCAATCAATTCGGCAAAGGCCGCAGCTTTTACACGATCCTGGGTCATGACGAGAAAGTGCTATCCAACCCGGACCTGCAGCAATTGCTCATTCGGGCAGCTACCTGGACAAGCGGTATAGAAACATCGGTTACCGGTACATTTGGCACCTACATTTTCCGTCCCGATCGCAAGCCCCATTTCCATCCCCTGATCTCGCCCAACGGTACCATCCTGTCATCAGAATCGCCAAAGGATCACCTCTGGCACATGGGACTCTGGTTCTCGTGGAAGTTCATTGATGGTCTGAATTATTGGGAATACACGGGCGATCCTACCAAACACATCAGTGAGGGCATGACAGAGATCCAATCCGTTCAGGTGGATTCAACCAAACAGGGTGCCTGTCAGATCAATGTAAACATCATATACCACCCCTGGGACAAAAAGGATAACCCGGTGATGAAGGAATTTCAGCGGATCAGTATTTCATCACCAAAAGCAGATCGGAGCTATTGGATCGATTACGACCTCACCTTCAGAGCATTAAAGGACCTGCTCCTGGATCGCACCCCGATTCCGGGAGAGCCGGGCGGGCAATCCTGGGGCGGATACTCGGGCCTATCGATCCGGCTGAATACGGAATTCCGGGATATCCGGTATTTTTCAGAATCGAAGGAAACTATGGCTTATGGCGACCGTAACCGCTGGGTGGCCTGTGAGTTTGACAATGGAAAGGGAAAGCGCGAACAAATCATCATTTTCGATCATCCTGATAATCCTCGTTATCCATCGCCCTGGTACTGCATCAACGACCCCGCCACCCCGATGTACTACTTCAGTCCGGCTATCCTCTACAAAGAGCCTATGAAACTAAAACAAGGAGAAGTGCTGCATTTGGAATACCGAATCTATTTACCGGCCAAGCCGCTAACTAAATATGAGATTGATAAATTGTAATAAGAAGTTGTGATGGTTATGATCGTTATGATTGTTATGATGGTTATAATCGTGCACAAACACAACAAACACAACAACCACAACCGACAACAGACAACTGATAACCGATATCCGATAACCCATGAAACGCAGAACCTTCCTCAAAACCACTGCCATCGGCGCCGCTGCAGCAGCGACCGCCCCGATGATCCTCACCAGTTGCTCAACCGTTAAAGGAGCCAACGACCGCGTAAATTTCGGCCATATCGGATTAGGCAATAGAGGGGCTGATGAATTGACCTCTTACTTTCTCCGGTGGCCGGATCAGATCCGGTCGGTTGCCTTTTGTGATGTATTTAAATCCCGGAGGGAAAATGCCCTGGGATTGGCACAGAAGGCCTATCAGGAGAAAAATATCCAGGCTGATCTGAAGGCATACAATGAGTTCGAACGGATCCTGGAGCGAAAAGATATTGATGCCGTGGCGATTACAACGCCCGATCACTGGCATGTACCACTGGCAATAATGGCCGCGCAGGCCGGGAAGCATCTGCATGTGGCCAAGCCGTTGGGATTGAGTCACCCCGATTTTGTCAGGCTCACCAAAGAGTGCAAGCTGAACAAGGTCCTTTTCAATTACGGCACTCAGCAGCGGTCGTATATATTTATGCAGCAGGCGATTGAAATGATCAAACATGGTGATATCGGCAAAATTGAGCGGGTCGACGTTTGGTGCCCGAGGGTAAATCCGGTTCAATCACCGGTATGCATTGAAGAGCCCGTCCCTCCCGGACTGGATTACGACCGGTTTGTTGGTCCGGCCCCTTTTCACCCTTACTGTCCGGCCCGGGTTGATATGCAGAGTTCCTATTTCATTTACGATTACAGTCTGGGCTTTATTGCAGGCTGGGGCGCGCATCCCCTGGATATTATGGAGTTTGGCATCAAAGATCAGATGACCGGCAACTATACCTGCGAAGGCACAGGTGGTTTCTGGGCTCCCGGGGGAATCTGGGACACGATCAATTCGTGGGACGTGAATTATGAATATGCCAACGATTTGAAATTACATTTCATGAGCGATGAGATTGCTGAACCGCTGGTAATGAAGTACCGTCCCAAATGGGACAACAACGGAACTACCTTCTTTGGTACAAAAGGTTGGATATCTCTGGGAAGGTCCACTGCCAGTTCCGACAACCCGGAGATCCACAAAGTTTTGAACAAGGATGCCAATGCCGATGGCTGGATCAAAGGCGAGGGCGCGCAGCTGGTTAAAATCTTTACCGATACCATTAAGGGAAATAAACCCGAATTATGTCCGCTCGATGATGCCATTCTCTCCGATACGATTAGTCACATGGGAAATATTGCCATCCGCACCGGCCGGAAGATCACCTGGTATCCGGAAGTCGGCACCATTCCCGGCGATCTTGAGGCGATGAAGATGTTTGTGAGGGAGCATCGGAAACCATGGGCTATTTAAAGGTGGAATTTATAGATTCGAATGGAGAGTTTTGAATTTTGAAATTACAGATTCAGGTGTTGTGGAGACGGATGATCATCCGTCTCTACGGTGATGCAAAATCGATTATGAAAAGTTTAAAGTATTTATCATATATTATTTGTGCTATTTTCATTTCGGGTTGTACGGAAAAAAATATTTCAGATAACAGAATCATTATAGATGCTAAAAAATATCAGGGAACTATCGCCTTATCAAAGCTATGCTCCCGGGTCACATACACGCCCTTAGAAACAAGCTCCACATCCCTGTTTGGTCAGATTCAAAAAACAAGAGTTTCCAACCACCGGTTATACTTTTTATCCGGTTATAACCAGGAGAAAATAATCGCATTTGACAGATCGACTGGGGATCATGTCCTTACGATTGACAAAATCGGAGAAGGACCTGGAGAATATGTGATGGCGACAGAGTTTTTTGTAAACCCTGAGGACTCCTGTATTGAAGTCTATTCCAGGGGACTGAAGAAAATTATACAATATGGCAGTAGCGGAAACTTTATTGAGGAGAATAAAATAAACGACTACATTAATTCCTTTATTAAAACAGAAAATGGATATTATTTAGACGTTATGCGTCCGAACGGAAAACGGGCTATTGTCGCATCTACACCAGACCTGTCAGAAAATCAGGTATTATTCGACTTTAAGGATTACGCCTGGGGAGATATAAATGGTTTCTCATACTTTAATGGTACAATTTCTTTTGGTGCATCTCTTATAAATACTATCTATCATATATCAGGAACCGGATTTGAAATTGCATACCAATTCGACTTCCTTGAGAACAA
>JBBAAF010000201.1:0-5530 GCA_041658425.1 Bacteroidales bacterium
ATACCCCGAAAAGGGCAGTATGTCCATGTACCGGGGTGGTATTGAGTCCTTGCATGTAATAGAGCGCAATCGGGGGATTGATCAGAAAACCGAAAATTCCGGCACCGACGAGATTCCAGAAGGCTACTGCTATAAACGAATAGATTGGCCAGCGATAAATTTTTATCCAGTCCGATGAGCGGCTCAGCCGGAGGTTGTGCCAGGCTTCGAAACCGATCAAAACCAATGGCACGACTTCCAGCACTGAACGTGGCCCCAAAGGCAAGCACTCCCGTTGGTGTGCCGGTAAAATAGAGGTGATGGAATGTTCCGAGGATTCCGCCGGAAAGGAAAATGATCGTCGAAACCAGAACCGATATAGTGGCTGTTTTCGGCCGGACGAGTTGCATCCTCACAAACAGGAAAGCAATGATCACCGTGGCAAATACTTCAAAAAATCCTTCCACCCAGAGATGAACTACCCACCAGCGCCAGTATTCGGCCATGGCCAGATTGGTTTGACGGCCCCACATCAAACCGGCTCCGTAAAAGGTGGCAATGGCTAATGAGGCTATCACAAACATTATCAGTATACTGCGGCTTTCGGTTTTTTTCTTTAATGCCGGTAGGATGGCCCGGGTAATGAGGAAGAGCCAGATGAAGCGACCGGCGAAAAGGAATATTTGCCAAAACCGGCCCAGGTCGACATACTCATATCCCTGATGGCCGAACCAGAAGTTCTGAACCAATCCGAGTTTCTGCATGATGGCAAAAAACTGGCCGGCCAAAGAGCCTACCACAATAACCAGCAGCGCGCCAAAGAGGAGGTTTACTCCCAGTTTCTGGTACTTGGGTTCATGACCGGAAATGATGGGTGCATAAAACAGGCCGGTTGCCAGCCATGAAGTGGCGATCCAGAAAATCAAAGAACCGGCGGGCCCTGTCGGTAAATCTCGCGCCCAAAAAAGAGCAGTACCGCAAAGGAGAGGGTCACTACTACCGTAAATCCAATCCAAAGTGAACGTGTTTTCATTTGTATTTAATTTAAATATAAAAGGGTCTTTATGTCTTCAATGAACATTCAAAAATAGAAAAGTTAATCAAGTTATACTATTTTTGCATCTAAAATAAGTACAATTATGTGGTCAAAAACCACCGAATACGCGATTCGGGCATTGGTTCAGGTTGCAGTGTGCAACATCGGGGGGCACAGGCCGGGATTTCGGGAAATTGCCGAATCGATCGATGCGCCGGTTCAGTTTACTGCCAAGATTCTGCAAACCCTGTCGAGAGCAGCATTGGTTAAATCTGTGCGGGGCAGGGGAGGTGGATTCTTTTTTGATTCGAAGAGCCCTGAACTGAAGCTCGCTGAAGTGATCCGTACACTCGAGGGTGACAAATACTTTACCGGATGTGTGGTTGGATTGCTGAAATGCGACGAAGATCATCCCTGCCCGCTTCACAGTGAGTTTACACGTATACGTGGCGATCTGGTAACCCTTGCTGAACAGGAGACGATACAGGGGTTGGCGAGGAAGACGGTTGAAGGGGACGGCAGGCTAAGGAGGAATTAATGAAACTTAGTCCAGCGTCAAGGGGTCCCCGCCTTCGCGGGGATGACAAGGTGTGCAGAAGGAGGAATTTAGAGATTCGAAATTAGAGTTCTGAATTCTGAAGTACAAGATTCAAGTGTGCACGGAGGGATGAATTCTTCACGTTCTTCACGTTCTTCTCGTTCTTACCGTCCTAACGCCCTTAACTTCCTTAACTCCCTCACCTTCGTAACGCCCTCACGTCCTCACGCCCTCACGCCCAGCTCTTCAGCATCCGTATCTCCTCCGCCCAGATATCCTCATCCGGTGTTTCGAGGATGAGCGGCATATTATTGAAGCGGGGATCTTTCATAATGCGTTTGAAAAGATCCCAGCCGAGGGTACCTTTTCCCAGACTTTCATGGCGGTCAACGCGCGACCGGAATTCTTTTTTAGAGTCGTTGATATGCATGCCGCAGAGGTACTTAAATCCGATTATTTCATCGAATTTCCGGAATACTTCATCGAATCCTTCCGCCGTTTTCAGTTCGTATCCTGCTGAATAGGCATGGGCCGTATCGATGCAAACCCCGATGCGGGATTTGTCTTCAATACGGTCGATTATAAAACGCAGGTGTTCAAATGAGTACCCCACGTTACTGCCCTGACCGGCAGTAATCTCCAGGACTGCAATAACCCCTTTGGTTTTACCGAGGGTGATATTCACCGATTCGGTAATGGTTTTAAGGCACTCCTCTTCTGATACCTTCTGAAGATGACTTCCCGGGTGGAAATTTAGCCGGTCGAGACCCAATTGTTCGGCCCGCTGCATCTCATCGAGAAATGCTGCCCTTGATTTTTCGAGCATCTCCGCATCGGGACTGCCCACATTGATGAGATAGCCGTCGTGCGGGAGAATCTGCTGCGGGGTATAGCCATATTGTTCACAATTCTTCTTAAAGGCTGATATACTTGCCTCACTGAGCGGCTTGGCCACCCACTGACGCTGATTTTTCAGGAATAATGCGAAAGCCGTTGCCCCGATTTTATGGGCATTTACCGGGGCGTTTTCCACACCGCCTTCGATACTGACATGGGCTCCGATGTATTTCATAATGCTAGAAACTTTTAGAAGATCTAAAGTAAAGTAAAAATTTATCACACTGGCGAAGAGTGACAAGTGACGAGTGACGCGAAAGAGTGAAAAATGACGAGTTTAGAGATTCGAAGACCAATTCTGAATTTTGAAATTACAGATTCAAGTGAACTCTGAGGGTTAATTTACCAAGCTGATCGAAGCTTTAGCACATTGGCATATTGACTATTTGGCACATTGATAACCACTTGAATCTCTAACTTCAGAATTCAGAATTGGTCTTCGAATCTCAACATTCTTCCTTCCTCCATTTTACCTTCCTATAATGAGTCCACGTCCGTAGCTCCCCAACACGACATCGCCGGTGGGCATCTGGATCTTTATATCGTCGATAGCCACAGGGATAAGCCCGGGTGCACGAGTCCAGGCTGTCGGGTGCGATACCGCCATCGTTGCCCAGCAAACGGTTCTGAGGATTTTTAGCATCGATCCAAAGAACATGATGGTCGACATGAACACACCGCCAGTTAAAGCTGCCACATAGATATTCCGAGGGTTTTTCGAATCCACCTCGATATCTGACACCCGTCCGCCGCTAACGCCGGGACCGATAAAACGGTAGGTTTGGGGGACCTGTCCGTAAAGGGAGAGGAACAGAGAGAAGAAGACGGTAAGACTGTAAGACGTAAAGACTTTAAGACGTTAAGAAAAGGTTGCTGTTGATCCTCACACCTGCACTCTTTTTTTTCTTTTCTATGCTGGGAGCCCTATCATTCCCGCGAAAGCGGGGACCCCTACGCATTACTGTGAGTCAAATGAATTTTTTTCCGGCTTTTCAATAACTTTCCGGCACCTAAACTATCCGGCAATGGCAATACTTAAATACTTTCTTCTTCGAATCGCTGTCATAGGTGTGCTGTCTGCGGTCATCTCCCTTTCCGCAAATGCCCAAACCCGCTACCTACCCACCTGGGAATCCATCGACAGTCAGCCCACCCCGCAGTGGTTCACCGATGCCAAGTTTGGCATCTTCTTATGCTGGGGAAACGACTCGCGGCATATGCACGGTGGATTTTATCCCACCGAATATGGTTCGGGCCTCGACAACGATGCGCATCCGTGGGAAGAGAACCGTGGCATGGGCTATTCATACGGATACAATCGGGCTGAAAACCTGGAGGATTACCGCAATTCGCAGGAGTTGATCCTCATGCTGGTTGATATCGTCTCCCGGGGTGGAAATCTATGTCTTGATATCGGTCCTGCTGCCGATGGACAGATCCCGGTGATCATGCAGGAACGGCTGGTTCAGATCGGTAACTGGCTGAAGATTAACGGTGAAACAATTTACGGAACCCGCGTGTGCCAAACCCCGGTTCCGGTCAAGCGGTTAAGGAGATTTTCTTCATCACGAAAGGCAATTCATTATACGCTATTGTACCTAATTTGTGTTTAAAATAGAAATGTAAGAAGCACTGAGAGATATGGAACAGAAAAAGGTTAATCCGGTTTTCGGATACAGATGGGTGATCCTCGCGGTTTATATGTTTTTATCTATTACGATTCAGATCCAGTGGCTTGCACATGCTGCGGTAGCCCGGCCGGCCCAGGTTTTTTATCATGGGCAGTTTAACCCTGATGGGCTGTTTAATATCGATTTTCTGGCTCTTTTGTATATGCTGGTCTATATTGTAGTCAGTATCCCGGCCTCGTATGTCATCGATACTTACGGCATCAGGATAGGGCTCGGCATCGGAGCCGGCATCGCAGTTGCAGGAGGCCTGTTAAAAGGCTTCATGGCTGATAGTTATATGGGAGTTCTGATAGCTCAAATAGGACTATCTGTCGCCCAGCCATTTATTTTGAATGCGGTAACTGCTATCACGGTTCGCTGGTTTCCGTTGCGGGAGCGGGGGAGCGCTGCCGGACTTTCTGCACTGGCGCAGTATCTCGGAATTATCATAGCTATGCTTGTAACTCCCCTGATGATCGGCATCGATCCCGACAAACCGGAGTATGGCAGCGGGTTTGGGCATATGCTGATGATCTACGGTGTAATCACGGCAGTTGCGGGAATATTATCCCTGATCCTGATCAGGGAAACTCCGCCGGAACCCCCTGGCGATGAGTTGCTGGTAAGGATGAGTTTCCGTTCCGGTCTGAAACATATTCTCGGTTTGCGTGATATGCGTATCATTTTGATAATTTTTTTGTTTGGACTTGGAATTTTCAATGCCGTCAGCAGTATGACCGATGCCATTGCCGAACACATGGGTGTCAAGGATTCCGAGGGGCTGATCGGCGGGGTCATGCTGATTGGCGGTATAATCGGTGCGGTCATAATACCATGGTTATCTGATATATATAAAAAACGCAAATTTTTTCTGGTCATCTGCATGATCGGAATGGTACCCGGTATTATTTGCCTCTCACTGGCTGATCACCTTGCCAGCAATCCGGATATCATTTATGGCATCACCCTGGCCGGATCGTTCATATTGGGATTTTTCGTGATGAGTGCCGGTCCCATTGGTTTCCAGTATGCTGCCGAAGTCAGCTACCCGGCACCCGAATCCACCTCGCAGGGCCTACTGCTCCTGATCGGGCAGATCACTGGCATGATTTTCGTGGCCGGGATGAGTATCCACCAGAACCAATACATTGGCACCTTTATGACCCTGTTCGTAGCCCTTACCTTCATCACGATGTTGCTGGGCATGATGCTGAGGGAATCGCCGCATTTCAGGTAGAGGGGCCTTGTCATTCCCGCGAAGGCCACTGGTTAAGGGTAGAGTTCCCCGCCTTCGGGGATGACAATGCGCTTAATAACGGAAGGAGGGGGGAAGAGTGTGAGTTAGGAATCGGAAATTATTTACTTTAGGAATCACAAATAGTAAAACGTCAATCATGAAATCTCTCCTTT
>JBBAAF010000202.1:0-5529 GCA_041658425.1 Bacteroidales bacterium
TACCGCAGTAAAAACTGCCCCCCGATCCCGGAATGATGTGAATAATCCGCATACGATTTGCGATTTAATGTTATCAGTTGTCAGTTGTCAGTTATCAGTTATCGGAGTGAAGTCAACTGACAACCGACAACCGATAACCGACAATATTATCTTCATTTGCCCATACAATAGAGTGTTCCGTCACCGCCTCCTGCAAAAACCTTACCTCCAGCCACGGCAGGATTGCTGAAAATCGGAGTGCCGAGCTCATAAGTTGAAACAGGTTTCCCATCTGAAAGTTTAAGGATGATGAGGTCGCCGCGCATATTGGCGATCAGAATTTTATCTTGACAAATCAGGGGTGATGCATCCACTTTTTCGCCTGTGTTGTATTTCCAGATCAGTTTTCCGTCGGTTTTGCCGAAACAGTATACCTGTTTATCGCGGCATCCGGTAACTACACGGTCACCGGAAACGGCGGCCGAAGCAACAAAAGGCAGCTGTACCTTATCGTTGCTGTATTTCCAGATAATCTTTTTCTCCGTGATGCTGACGCAGGAGAATCCCCCATCGTAATCGCCAACGTATGACAGTGCATTCACGGTTGGCGTGGATCCGGGAACATAGGTGGCAACATCGATTTTGACTGAAAGCTTTCCGCTGGCGATATCCACCACATGCAGAAATCCGTCGCAGCCGCCGAAAATAGCTGTTCCATTCACACAGGCGGCCGCGCCGTTGATGAAATTGTCGGATTCATATTTCCACAATCCTTTGCCGGTTGCAGCATCCACACAATGCAGGTTATAATCGTAACTACCTACCAATATGCGTATTGAATTGCCCGATTTCCACCAGTTGGCTGATCCGCTGATCTGACCTTCCGTTTTATACTGCCATTTTTCTTTACCATCTTTCAGGTTAAGGGCATACAGGATACCGGTGAGATTTCCCACATAAACGGTATTATCCAGGATCAGTGCCGGAGCCTCAACCCCATTGCCGGTATTCACTTTCCAGAGCAATTTTCCGTTCAGGTCGAGTGCATACACATATCCATCCATGCAGCCCACTACCACGGTGTTTCCGCTAACCACCGGCGATGCCTTGATCTCATCGCCCGCCTTGAACGACCATAGCTGGCGGAGCTTGTCGGGGAGGCTTTCGTTCAGCACCCCGGTCAGGGCTTGATTGCCCCGCGCTTCTCCTTTTTGGGGAATTATCATCTCCGCCAAAGCACTTGTCATCCCGGCGTAGGCCGGGACCCCGTCACGCTGTACGAATGCCACCCCTAATAAAATGAACAGCACTACCCTCTTCATCCTTTCCCCCCTTTCATCGCCAGCGCCCCTGTAGGACAGGCATTTGCCGCTTCCACGGCGGTGTGCGTAAGTCCTTCACGGATCGACTCGCTAAACGGAACTCCGATCACCACATCGAATCCGCGACCGATAAAGGTGAGCCCGTACTCTTCCTGGTGTTTGGCAGTAATCCTTACGCAAATGCCACATTTAATGCACTTCTGCGGTTCATAAACCACGGTATCGTGCTGAAATTGCTTGGTGACTGGCTTTCGCCGGGGTCCCTGAAACCGTTTCTGATCGGCACCATATTCGTTTGAATAAATCCTCAGCAAACAGCTATCCGGTTTCCGGCATTCGCAATGGAGGCATCTCGCTGCCTCTGCCATAACCTCTTCCGGTGTCAGGCCTTCTTGTAAACCACCGGCGGGTTCGATGCGGTTACCGGGTACCGATTCTTTCAGATATTCCATCGATTCGGTTTCCTGCAGCCGGCCAAAACGCGAGTTAAACATCCGGGGTTCGCCGATAACCGGTTGCCCGGTGAGCTTTTGCCGGACTTTCCACGCAGCTTCTTTGCCCAGCGCGGATGCCTTGATCGCCATCTTCGGGGCTTTCTCCAGTGGGTAGACTACTGCATCAAACTCTTGTTCCAATTCTTTCATCCGGTCCGGACCCATATCAGAATTCATCTGATAAACTACCCCGGCCTGCCTGATCCGTTCGATCTCCTGATCCAATACCTCTTCGGGCAGTTTCTCTTTCGGCACCGAATATCTCAGCGCACCACCCGGCAATGGATTTTTATCAAAAATAGTACACTGATATCCAAATAATTGCAGATACCACGCCGCGGAGAGCCCATGTGGACCGGAACCGATAACTGCAACGTGATGAGTGACCCCCACTTTCGTGGGGGCAGGCTCCAGTGACGGGTGATCGACCTCACCCCCAGCCCCTCTCCCGCGCTCGCTGCGCTCACGGGAGAGGGGAGGGCGTTCTTCTGCCTGGCTTAGTGAAGAGTCAGCCTTCACGATACTTGGATCTTCAACTTCAGAGTTCAGAATTCTAAATTCGCCCCGGCCTTCGCCGGGGTGACAATTGCTCTTGTCATCCCCGCGAAGGCGGGGACCTTTTGACGCTGCACTGAAGTCTCCCGCAAATCTCTTTAATAAACATATCGAAACCGCCTCATCCACCGATTTCCTCCGGCAAGCGCCCTCACAGGGAGCAGGACAGATCCGGCCGAGAATGGAGGGCAGTGCAATATCTTCAATCACAACATCATAGGCTTTGTCGAATTTGCCATCCGCCAGCAAATGGTTCATCAGGGGGATATCCATGTGGGCCGGACAGCTGGTCTGACAGGGAGCTTCACAATCGCCGGCATGATCACTCAGCAGCAGATCCAGTGCGGTTTTTCGGGCTTCGTGGATCTCCTCATCCATCGTAATAATATTCATGCCCGGCGTGGCCTTTACCGAGCAGGAAGTGAATAATCTGCCATTTTTTGCATCCTTTACCATGCAGATCATGCAGGAGGTAAACTGGGGAAGATCGCCGTTGTGGCACATCGACGGGATCTTAATGTCCAGTTGCAGTGCAGCTTTCATCACCGTGGTTCCGGTTTCTACACTCAGATTTTTTCCGTCGATAGTAAGTTCAATCATCTTTTTTTTCAGCCTTTAATAACCGCATCAACCGGACAAACCAGTCGGCAGGTGTCACATTTGATACATTTTTCGAGATCGATTTCATGCTGTTCATGCGGCCGGAATTCGATGGCATCCACCGGGCATTTTTGAGCACACAAGGTACAGCCGATACACTTATCATTGATGGTGTACGTAATCAGATCCACGCATTTTCCGGTCGGGCAACGCCCAGAGAGATGAGCCTCATACTCTTCCCTGAAATATCGAAGGGTAGTGAGTACCGGATTCGGAGCCGTTTGCCCCAGTCCGCACAGGCTCCCTTTCTGCGTCCATCCAGCCAGCTTCTCCAGCTCTATCAGGTCGGCAGCCTTGCCTTTTCCTGAGCAGAGGCGGTCGAGTATGTCGAGCATCCGCCGGGTACCGATCCGGCAGAAGGTGCATTTCCCGCACGACTCCTTTTGGGTGAACGAGAGGAAATATCGGGCCATGTCGACCATGCAGTCGGTTTCATCGAGCACTACCAACCCGCCCGATCCCATCATGGCTCCAAGTTCACCCATGGATTCAAAATCGATGGGTGTATCGGCAAGGGATTCAGGGATACAGCCTCCCGATGGACCTCCGATCTGGATAGCTTTGAATTTTTTTCCGTTGGCGATACCTCCGCCGATCTCTTCTACGATCTCCCGGATAGTGATCCCCATCGGTACCTCAATCAGTCCGCCCCTGTTGATTTTACCGGCCAGGGCAAACACCTTGGTTCCCTTGCTTTTATCGGTTCCAAGCCGGTTGAACGCAGCTGCACCTTTACGGATGATCCAGGATATCTGGGCAAATGTCTCCGTATTGTTTACCAGTGTCGGGGCATTCCAGAGTCCCGCTTCAGCGGGATAGGGCGGACGCAGATGCGGGAAGCCCCGTTTTCCCTCTATGGAGGCGATCAGCGCGGTCTCTTCTCCGCAAACAAATGCACCTGCCCCTTTATATAGATGGATATCAAAAGACCAGGAACTTCCAAAGATATTTGGCCCGATGATCCCTGCCTCCCGGCAATGCTGTAAAGCCTGACGGATGCGGGTCACCGCAAGCGGATATTCAGCCCGGATGTAGAAATAACCCTCTGCAGCACCTACGGCATATCCGGCGATGAGCATTCCCTCAATCACCCGGTAAGGATAAGATTCGAGCAACATCCTGTCCATAAAGGCACCCGGATCTCCTTCATCTCCATTGCATATCACATATTTAACCGCAGCTTTCTGCCTGGCTACCAAATCCCATTTATTCCCGGTTGGAAATCCGGCTCCTCCGCGGCCACGGACACTGCTCTCGCGGATCTCCTGAACTACTATCTCCGGAGTCAGATCGCTTAAGCATTTCCGCAAAGCAACAAATCCTTGCCGGCTCACATATTCCTCAATATCAAGCGGGTCGATCACACCCCTGAATTCGGTTGCCAGGGGAACCTGCCGTCCCAGGAATGAGGAGATGTGTTTTTCCCTTACATCCGATACATATCGTTCAATGCCTTCCCATCGACTGTCGTCCTGGATGGATTCGATCAGATTTAATGCTTTGACACTTAATCTTTTTAATAGGGAAGGAGAATTAAAATGCTTTTCAATAATGCTCTTTACATCTTTGGGATCCACATGGGTGTACAATACCGCTTCTCCTTTAGTTGGAACGATCTCCATCAGGGGAACCTGGTGGCACATCCCCACGCAGCCCACCGATTTCAGTTTTACCCGCAACCCATTATCGCTCACCGTTTCTTCAACGGCCTCACGGATGGACTCACTGCCGCTGGCTACGCAGCAGGAACCCAAACCGATTCGTATCTCTCCCTCTATTTCTTTTCCTTCTCCCGTTCTAAACGATCTTCTTACCCTCTTTCCCTTCTGCCTTTGAAAGTCCTCCAGGATCTTTCCGGCCTGATCGGGAGCCACATGTCCGTAAGTGATTCCATCAATCTGAACAACCGGGGCCAGGGTACAGCAGCCTAAACAGCTCACTTTTTCAAGTGTATACAGGCCATTGGCATCTGTTTCCTCTTCGCCGGTCAGTTTGAGTTCACGATGGATAGCATCAAAAATCAGGGAAGCACCTTTAACATGACAGGCAGTGCCAACACATACGCGGATCATGTGTTTGCCAACCGGTTTCAGCCGGAACTGGGAATAAAAGCTGGCCACACCGATGATCTGTTCGGGGGTTATCTCCGTTTGCGCACATACCTCCCGCAATGCCTCCTCCGGAAGAAAATTAAACTTCTTCTGGATCGCCTGTAATATGGGAATAACCGCTGCCCGATTGGTGCCGGTTTGCGTTAATATCGATTCAATGTCTGTCTTAATATTCGTCATTACATCCTTAACATCCTCACCATAAATCCCCCTTCCCCCCTCTCCGAAAAGTACCCACCCCAACCCCTCCCTGTTTCAGGGAGGGGGCAGGGGGTGGGTACCTCTATCCTCTTAACCTCATTTCCCCACACAAAACAGCGACTTTTCTCCCTTCAGATATATCGCTTTGTCTGCGAACGCCGGTGTGACCACCGATTTCTCCCCGAGAACGGGGTCGCCCAAACTGGT
>JBBAAF010000203.1:0-5491 GCA_041658425.1 Bacteroidales bacterium
GTCATCGTAAGTGGTTAAGGGTTGTCGGTTGTCGGTCCCGCGGAACTCGGAGTAGCGTGAGGGGGTCCCCGCGGGGGATGACAGGAGCTTTTGCTGAAATTCCGCAGGAGCACTTGTCATCCCCGCGAAGGCGGGGACCCCTTGACGCTAAACGAAGTCTTGCAGAACTAAATACGAATCTCTAAATTTTTACTTCTTCTTATTCGTCCTTCGTTTTTAACTTAACTATCATAACTATAGGGTTATCATCGTCCTTGAGCCGGTCGACCAATTTAAACAGTTTTTCCCGAAGTTCGGGCCGGGCTAAAGGTAAGTCTGATTTTGGATGAGCTTTGAATTTGGCGATCAGTTCAAATGGAGATAAAAGGCTGACATAATAATCCCCCTGAGCACCTGTCAACATGGTCGACCTGACAGGTATTCCCCCGTCAAGATCATTGATCAGAGTTTCCATATTCAGACTGTCCTCCGTGATCACACCCGGCATCCACCGGCCTGCTGAAGTCATCTTATCATATATGACAATGCCAAATTTTTCCTTTTTCTCCCCATCGAAAAACAGGTAACGGGATGATTCAGAATTAATCATAACCGATGTAAAATCATTGCGCTCCGCTTCCCACCGGTCAAGGTTCAGCCCAACTTCACGGGGCATTTTATTGGATCCGATTTTGGGAATCCAAAGAGGCTTCCAGGCATGGTCATCCGCCAGATAATAAAGGGTGTCGAAAGGCCATTCAGCAAAAACGAGGGTATTTTGGTTCCAATATAGCTTTGCTCCAATTAACCAGGTATCTCCTCCGTCCTTTGGCCGTCCCACGTAAAGCGGGATCGATTTTATCAGATTCCCCTCTTCACTGATCCATTCGAAACGGGCAGTATCTTTAACATCCTGATCCCATGGAAGGTACATCACTCCGATTCTGCCGGATTCATCCCGCGTGATTTTTGCTGCATGTTCTGCAACCCGGATATCCCTGATAAACTCACCGGTAATCCGGTAAGAAACAAGTCGGTCCCGACTGGTATCCAGGATATCCACCCGTCCGTTCTTCTCATCGATAACGAACATCTCGGAACTGGAATACTCCTGCGGCCCCTTGCCGATCCTGCCGATGGTGCGGAGATATTTTCCCTTTTTGTCGAACAGCCTAAGCCCCTTTGAATTAACGACAATGTACTTATCAAGAACAGTGACCTTGAGGTTTTGCGGTTCCCCCAGCAGGCACTCAGGCGAAGTTTCGAGCGGGATGTATTCGATATCCGTGGCGATGGAAGAAAGCAGGATCTCCTCCGGCTTATCCCAGATCCCGGAGAGGTCGATGACACCCGCAGTCTCCTGTTTGGTCTGCTTTCCGGCACAGGCAGAGAGGAGGATTCCAAGGATGATCAGTACCGGGGCGGTGAACTTATTGAGCATGGCGAGGTGTTTTTAGTTAATGGTAGCGGGTATCAGGTATCGGGATGAAGATTTAAGGCAAAGAATCAAAGTTAAAAAACAATCCACTGCTGGCCCTGATTACACAGATGGCAAAAGCGAAAATCAGTGTTATCAGCGTCATCTGTGGACAGTAAAATTATTTACAACACCTGGATCTTGAACTTCAAAATTCAAAACTGGTCTTCGAATCTCTACATTTTTCCTTCCTTCACAATGGCCGGAGTGTTGCCAAAGGAGGCAAGTCCCCCGATTGCCCCCAGGTTCATTGAATCCAGTGCCGAACTGGGTACAATGATCAACGAACCCTTATCTTTTAATCCTTCATAAAGCATATTCATACCTCTCAGGTGAAGGGCGATCGGGTTATTGATGTATTGTTCACTGGCCTTTGCAAACTTCTCAGCAATTTCGGTTTCGGCAGTACTCAGGATGACACGGGCTTTTCTCTCACGTTCAGCCTGGGCCTGCTTGCTCATGGCATCGGCAAGCCCGGGGGGTATCTTAATATCTTTAATACCCACGGTCTGAACCGTGATGCCCCAGGGATTGGTATTTTCATCAAGTATCTGCTGCAGATCTTTGCCGATTTTTTCACGATCCTGAAGCAGATCAGCGAGTTCATGCTTGCCGATAATGTCGCGCAACCCGGTTTGGGCAATATAAGTTATGGCCCGGTAATACTCCTGAACCTCGAGAGCAGCTTTTTCAACATCCCAAACGGTCCAGTAAACGATTGCATCAACATTAACCGGAACCGTATCTTTGGTAAGGGTCTCCTCAGCCGAAAAATCGGTGACCCTAACTCTCTGATCGATATAACTGTGCACCCGGTCAATGATAGGAATGATCAAAAAGATACCGGGACCTTTCAACCCGATAAAACGTCCCATCCTCAGCACCACGGCCTTCTCCCACTGGTCGGCAATGTGAATGGAACTTGCAATCAAAACGGATAACACCACTGCTCCGGCAAAAACCGGAACTTCGATCACTTTGAGGCAGTATAAACCTGCGCTAACGCCTGCCAGCACGATCATAACCGTGATCGAAACCGGATTAAAATAGTTCTTTGTAATTGTTGATCTCATGTCTATTTGGGTTTTAAATGGTTAATGATATCATCAGAAGTAAAACCATAGCTATAGGCGATGGTCAGGAATTCATTACAGATATCCTGCAGCTTTTTTTGTTTCTCCTTTCCGGAAATCTGTATCTCAGTTTTACTGATAAAAGTGCCGGTTCCCTGCTGGGTTTCCAGAATTTTCTGGATCTCGAGTTCCTTGTAGGCCTTGGAGACCGTATTCAGATTGATTTTCAGGTCCACTGCCAAGGCCCTTACGGTCGGAAGCTGCTCCCCGACTTTAAGGTTGCCCGCAGCAATACCATATTTAATCTGGTCCACGATCTGGCGGTAAAAGGGAACTCCTGCTTTCGGATCTAGTATAAAAGTGATCATACAATGAAATAATTATATATTGTACTATAGGTTTAGTACAAATATACAAAAAAATATTTGATCTCACCAAATTTTTTTTTGATTTTTTTCTCGACTTTGACCGGGCGACCGCAAGGGTCGCCCCTACTTCGGAATTCATCATTCGCCCCGGCCTTCCGGGGTGACAAGTGCTCCTGTCATTCCCGCGGAAGGCGGGAACCTCTTAACGCTACTCCGAGTCAGAGCTTGTGCCTTGTGCCTTGAGCCTTGAGCCTTCTATTGAAACAGATTAATCAGCCCCCCCGTATGCCAGAACAGCACCCGGTCAGTCTCTTTGAAGAAACCTTTTCTTGCATAGCCAATCAGAGCTGCGGCGGCCTTGGCGGTGTAGGTTTGGTCGAGGAGGATGCCTTCGGTATCGGCAAAGATTTTCTCGGCTTCAAGCGATTGGTCCGACGGGATGCCGTAGCCTGGACCGATAAACCCGGTTTCCACGCGGATCTCATCTGGATTAATGAGGTTCCTGATTTTAAGCCTCTCCTGGATCGGACCGGCGGCGGCCATGATCTCGTTCCGGATCTCCGCCACCGAATTATCAGCGCTCACCCCGATGATCTGCGCGTTCACCCCGAACAGGCGCTTGCCCACCTCCAGTCCGGCCTGTGTGCCGCCGGATGAACTGCTGTGAAAGATGTAATCGAACCGGAGTCCCATGGCTTTCTCCTGGTTATGAAACTCCTCCATGGCTTTCACAAACCCCAGCGAGCCGATTTCATCCGAGGCGCCCAGCGGTATCGCATATACTTTTTTTCCTGATTTTTCGAGCTTCTCCTGCACCATCTGCATCTTTACGGAACGTTCCTCACGGGTACTCACGTAATATATTTTAACCCCCATCTTGCGGTTGATCAGCAGGTTGGCCGTCAGTCTAGCCGGGATCACCCCGTTGAGCACCAGTACCACCTCAAAACCGAACCGCCGGGCCGTCTGGGCCGTAATACGGGCGTGGTTCGATTGAATACCCCCGCAGGTAATAATGGTATCGGCACCCAACCGCTGCGCCTCAGCGTAGCAGTATTCCAGCTTGCGTGCCTTATTCCCCCATACCAGCGAGCCGATATAATCGTCATGTTTTACATAAACTTCCGGCATACCAGCTACGGCCTGCTGAAGCCGCCCGCACCGCTCCACTGGTGTATTAAGCGGGGCAATCGGAAGACGGGGGATTGAAGATAATTTTACCATATTGCTTGATCCCAGGCTGAAGCCTGGGGTTATTCATAATTGAATTATAACTTTGAACGGGCGACTGCAAGGGTTCGCCCCTACTTGAATCTCATACTTCAAAATTCAAAACTCTCAATTGGTCCTCAACCTTGGTCCTCAACCTTCTACTTTCCGCCCCTGTTTCCGATAAAGCTCTCAATCCATCGCTTTGCCTCGTCAGGGCCGTCATAAACGATAGCGAGAATTCCGGGTGAACCGGATATCATTCCCGATAAGCTTTTGTCTTCATTTTTACGATAGAGGCAAAGGATCGGTTTGCCCATTTCAACGGCCCTGCCAAGCTCATAGCCTACACCGAGGCTGGGTGTTGTAACCTCCGCAATAATCACATCGGATGATTTCAGCCACGTCATGTCGCGGTCATGAATCTGGCAAGGCGGAATCTCCCGTTCGTCCACCAGATCAAGGCGGCCTATATGTTCAGTAAGCACTGTTCCAAAGGATTTCAGATATTCAATCAGATCATGGTACAGTTGAGCATCATTCCTCCCTCCCCGAATGGAGCCGCAAAAATAGATCTTCAGGGTACCGGAGCCGGCCACGGGATCCTTCATATTTCTTTAGTATTAGGTTCCCCGGAAAAATAGAACTATTTATTTAATCTATCAATGACGGCTGTCAGTTTAATGTCCGGTGCCTGAACTCCGTGGGTGTGGTGCCCGTATATTTCCGGAATGCCGTCTGGAAAGAGCTCTTGGAATTAAACCCTTCATTGTACATGACTTCAAGAATGGTAAGCTCTTTACGTACCGTCCCGGCCATCAGCCGCTTGGCCTCCTCGATCCGGTAATGATTGATGAAATCAAAAAAAATTCTGATTAAACCGTGAATTGATTACCTGCGATACATACCGGGGTGAGATCCCGGTTGAGATGCCACAAACTCGTGAGCACGATCTTTTTTCCCAGAAAATTCAGATTCTCAAAATATTCCCCTGGAGATACCACAACGGTGTCACCATTTGACGAAGCCTGAATTCCATCCCGGATGGTCGTTTGGTCGGAAGGAACCCTGATGATCCGGGCAAAAGAAAAATGGAACGGACCTGATAAAATCAGGCAAATCAAGATCAGTTTAGAAATTGTCGTTTTCATATTTTATTCTTTTAACCGGTACAAATATCCGTTGGCCGATTGACCTAAACGACCGACTGCATGAAAACGAACCTTTTTCTTCAGTTTTTGCCGTAGCGGTCGATTTTCGGCAGGATAGTCAAATCGGCCATTTTGTACATTTCCTGAATGAACTCATCATTGAAATTATAGTGCCTTTTCGTAAGCTTCGGCCAGAGTTTTTTCAACTACATGGAGGACAGGTATATTCATTGA
>JBBAAF010000204.1:0-5481 GCA_041658425.1 Bacteroidales bacterium
TTTAGCTAGTGGCAACTGATAAGGGGCACCCTGGAAAAAGAAACATTAGTAGAAATTGAGTCCCTCGGAATGATGCACCATACCCCAAAACAAAGAACTGTGTAAATTACTGCTTTATAATCTTTTGTGTAGATCTATAGTTTATCCCGCTCATCTCAACAAAGTATGTTCCGCTTTCCCAGGAATCAATTTTGATGCATTTCGTCCCTTCAAATGGTTGATTATCCTGATAGATTATTCGTCCGCTGAGATCCCGGATAACGACATTGTTTAATACGGCATATCCGGCGTCAATGTTGATCGCTGTTTGGGTAGGATTGGGATAAACGGATACAGGTCCATCGGTTTCTGATGTATTGATCCCTGATTGCGGCAAGGGATAAAGCTGGCTCACCGGCACAACTTCTTTAGGCTGACGAACACTTTCCCATTCGAGCATTACCGAGGCATCGCCTGTTTTCTCGGCAAACTCCAGTTTGATCGACACTTTCTGACCTGCCGTTAAAGAGATGGTTCCGGTATGGGTTTTCCCGCTGCTGGTGCCGGTCCAGGCATCTATCACCAGCTCGTTGTTGATATAGAGCATGCCCATGTCGTTTACCGATAAATGAAAGGTATAGGTCTCAGCATAAAGGGGTTCCAGCGTACCTTCCCACCGTATGTTCCACCAGTCCTTGCCGATACCGCATCCCGGGGATACATCGTCCCATTTTTCGTTAATAACAGAATCAATATCTGTGCACATCAATTCCTTGAACCATTGCCGTCCGCCCACCGCGGCCGACCAGAATGTGCGGGTGAGCCCTACCCCACTGCCCGGGTAAACAACATCCTTTTCAGCAAATTCGATCCGGTCGAGATTGAATCCGCCAGCAGCTTCATTCACATAAAATTTCAGGATATGCCTGCCGGCAGCCAGCCGCATATCAATTTCTTTGGTGGCCCAGGTTAGCATTCCACCCGTTGAGGGGAAAGTAATGAGGCCGGATTTATCGCTGCCATCAATATACAGACTGGCCTGTTTGCCATCCGTATCGGAAGTATAAAAAACAGTAGCCTTGAAAACTCCAATCGCCTTAATATCAACGGTATATTCCAGCCATTCCTTTGAGTTGGTCCAGCCGACATAGTAATTTCCGTCGCCTTTGTCTTCGATATCCACCGATTCATCAGGACGGTATTTATGGCCCCTGTTTTCCATATCGGCATCGGCATACGACACCCCCACACCGCCATTGTCGAAATCTTCAAACTCAATGGTACCGGGAATTTCCAGCAGTTTAAATGCCGATTGAGGTAGGGTAACAACCACTGATGTACCGTAATTGTAATTGAACCTGCGGTCGGGGGCCGATTCGCCGTCAGTAAAGAATGCGGTAATATCATTGAGGTGCTGCGGGTTATCGGCCCAGTGGAAGTAAAACTCAGGAATTCCGGTTGCAGGTTGCAGGTTGCAGGTTGTCCGCGGAACACTAATCTCCAATTCATTCGCTTTAACCGAATAGGTCGCGGGTTGGGCATTGCCCCAGGAAACGCCGTCCCACTGTTTAATTGTAGTCTGAGTTTCAGAAGTTACCCCGTAATTGATCACGTAATCGTATCCTTCCCAGCCGGTTCCCTTTTTCCGGTCGGTATCCAGGAAGAGGAGCATCCAGTTTTGACCGGTGGAAGGTGTTAAATCGGTCTTAGTTTTAACAAAGAAGTAAATATTATTACCATCGCAGGTTGCTCTCGATTCAATAATATCGTTTCTGCCGGTATTATTGATGAAGGTGACAGCAGGATCATATCCTTTGAAATTGCGGTGCATGACATCTCCCGGAGGATCTTTGAACACCGGGGTAACCGTGTTCCATTCCGCAAAAACCCCATCGATATTTACCGTTATTGGCGTTGAAAATTCCTGCGGGGGCGCCATTCCCTTATATTTCCGGATATTTGATATGAACTGGTAATAATAATTGTCGGTATGTCCCCCTTTCATCGGGGCCATATCGCGGTTAAACTCTTCGGTAAATGCGTCGACAAAGTAGGAATCTCCATTATTAATCGGTTTTCCGGCATATACTCCGTATCCCTCCCAAAGAAAACGCTGTGCTGTCCATTCATTCCACTGGGTAACCATAATAACCGGAGGATCTACCGCTAAGGCTCTGGTCCATTGCTCGGCAAAATGCAGTCCCTGTCCGGTAAAATCGGTTACATATTGCGCATTTACCGGAGGCTCGGCACCCTTGTGATAGCTGGTACCGGTTGTACTGCCCGGATGTTGGGCAACCGAAACAATTATCTGTTCCGGGACAGAAGGATCGGTGCTCCATCCGTAATCCTGCGGATAGGTATCGAGCCACTGCCAATGATTGGGTTCATTGGCCGTATTGGTCCATGCCCAGCAATATTTTATCGTGAAAAAATCCTTAACATCTGCCCGTAAAGCGGGATCATTGAAATCACCTAATATTAAGGGTTTACCGTTCCAGTTAAACCAAAGCTCATCGAAAAAAGAGGGTGAGTAAAATTCATCATACAGGTTGTTCATGATTTGCCCGCTGCTGGCATGCGTGGTAAAGGCAATCTGCGGGGTATGAATACCTTCCTTGCGCATTTGCAAAGAAACTTCACAGAGTGTTTTTACGGTTTCGAGGTAGGTAAAGGCGTTGGTGACATCAATAAAGATAAAATCAACATGCGCATTGCTAAGCATTTGCAGGTCGCGGCGAAATACCCAGGGATCACCGGTGCGAAAATAGCCGTATTCCGGTTCACCCCAAAAATGAAAAGCCCCGGGGCCACCCCATCCTGGATTGGCCGCACTCAGGGGATCGGAAGGATAATTGGCTATTATTTTGGTGATATCGTACACATTGCTGCCGTGAAAACCATGCCAGGTATAATAGAAAACGCCAACGAGCTTGGCATCCCTTTTAGGTCCGGTTTCATCAAACGATGGCAATTGACGGTCCAGACCATCCGTAACAACCCAATTATCAACATAGTCCTGGCTCTGCGGGTCGGCGTTTCCTGTGGCAGGATCACTGACATAAAATGAACGAAGCGTTTCAGGGGCGGGGTAATAGGTTGAATTTCCACTTTGATTGGCGGATATAGTCACAATACCCGGTTCCCCGGTTAAAGTAACTGTATTTCCAACCAGTGTTGCAGGACCTGCAACAAGCTTAAATTCAACTGGCAATCCTGAAGATGCCGACGCTGATATGGAAAAGGGAGGATCGGCAATCTGTTTTTTACCGATGATATCAAAGTGGATGGTTTGTTGTTCAAGGTCGTTGTAATTAATAGTTGCGCTATATAGCCTGAGTGCTGCATCTCTTTGTGCAATAGCAGCTTTACCTGAAACTTCCACCTCCATGTCCGTAAAAGTTCCTGCGGCCTGCATGTCGGAATTATATACTGTACCTGAAGTATATATGCTTCCTGTTCCACCGCCAAGGTCAATTCTGATGTAAGGAGCTCCATTAAAATATACATAGATCGATGCTCCAAAATCTTCTATCCTTAATGTTCCTCTGTCTCTCAGATTGGTTACACCGGCGGGTTTAGGAACTTCAATTCTTGCTACCGGGGTTGCATCTCCATTTAATGGGCCTGTGAATTGAACAGTCATTGCAGACCCGTCAAGTGCAGGATAAAACGCAATCCCCTCACGATTGAATCCGGGGTCACCTGATGCGGGTTCCTGCAATTGATCAGGTAATTCAGGATTGGCTCTTATTACTACACCGCCGCGACTGCTGCCGGCTGAGTAATCCATGTCGGTTTGAATAACATAAGGAGAAACATACAGTGTTTTTGAGCATACCAGGCGTTTTTGGATCCATACAAACTGCAAATAACCTGCTGCAATATCAGATGCTGAAAAAATATTTGGTTCCATGGCATTCCATTGACCATAAAACAGTGTACCGTCCCATGTATTAAAGGTTTGGGAGTACTGGCTGGAATAGGTTGTTATTGGTTTGTCGCTGTCGAACGATGTCACCTGAGCGCTTACCGGTAAAACAATCAAAAAGTTTAATACGATACCTATTGTATTTAGTGTTGCCAGAGTTTTAAAGTTTTTCATATCGGCTTTGTTTTTTAAATTCTAATCATCGTAATCTCAACAAATTATTTCCCCACCCCAGAGTTGTTCCAGAAAAACTTTCCATGGTAAAATCGTGATATTGCCAATCTGCCTGGGATTGTGATCGTTAGTCACAAGGATTTGTCTTTTCACCGCGTATTCCTCACCAAAGCTCTTTAAGCCTGACAGGTGCCTTGGTTTGGCTTCATCGGTTGATTTAACCTCGATGGCCACTTCATGATCTCCAAGAATAAAGTCGACCTCGATTTGGGAGGCGGTTCTCCAATAGTTAACCGGATAATTAATGTCGGAGTAGTTGCTATGGGCATTAATCTCCTGATAAATGTAGTGTTCAAAAGCTTTACCGAAGGACTCGCTACCAAATTCGATGTTACCTCTTTTGACCAGATAATTAGCAACGCCGATATCAAAAAGATAGAATTTCGGCGATAGGATGACCCTTCTTTTTGGCTTTTTTTGAAAAGAGGGGAGAAACCGGCCGATCAATGTGTCTTCAAGTATCTGAAAATATTCCTTCACTGTTGGTGCACTGACTCCGCAATCGGAAGCAATATTTGTATAATTCACCATCTCCCCGTTAGTCAACGCGGCCATTTCCAGGAACCGCGAAAACGAGGAGATATTACGGATCTTAGCCTCTGCAATGATTTCATCGCGAAGGTAACTGCCAATATAGCCGGATAACAGCTTTTGCGGATTCTTTGCCAGATAATGCCTGGGCAACAACCCGCCATTTAAAGCCTTTAGTAGGTTGAAATCGGGGATTTCCGGATAGACCAAAGGGTACAATTCATAACGTATAGCCCTTCCGCCCAAGAGGTTTCCGCCGGATCGAAGAATTTTCCTCGGACTTGAGCCGCTGAGAATGAAGCGGTTATTCCGGTTCACAATCAGCCAATGTATCTCATTCAGCAACTCGGGTATCCGCTGAATTTCATCCATGATAACCTGTGTACCGGGATCGCGGGCCTCCATTATCTCACGGATCAATCCCGGATTGCGCACAAATCGTTCATATTCCCGGGAAAGCAGCAAGTCAAAATAAAGTGTATCAGGAAATAGTGATTTCAGTAAGGTGCTTTTACCCGTTTGTCTGGCACCCCATAAAAACGCACTCTCCCCTTCAATGCCATTAAAAACCTGTTTACGAAAATACATGATAATCTAAACTATCTATTTATTATATCCTGATAATATAAAGTACAAGACAAAAATATAACAGTAAAACCGGAAAAGCAAATTTTCCCCGGTTGCCGGTGGCAGTTGTAACTCAGGTAAACTCTTTTTCAATCTGTTCCAATGTTTTCCCTTTTGTTTCGATAAGATATTTGAAAACGAAAATGAAGCAGAGGCCACACATTAAGGCATAGATCAAA
>JBBAAF010000205.1:0-5468 GCA_041658425.1 Bacteroidales bacterium
TATCTGAGAAACAAAAACGAACTAAAGTCAGGAATTTACTCTATGAAATGTCAAAGAAAGAAAATCTGATTTATAATCAAAGTCCATCAACAGCGAACCCTGTCTGGGTATTTTCTGACAAACTAAATAAGATAGAGAAAGATAAGAATTAGACAGGGGATTGTTATAATCAACTGATAATAAGGTTTTTTAAAATTGCCATTGAGATATAGAAGCATAAAGTTTTAAGATAGCAATTGCATTTGCAAGTAGATTACCAAGACCAAAGCCAGTCGGATCTTCATCTGCATCTATAACCTCATCGGTAACACATAAACCCCTATTTTTTGTGTCCTTTTTTTCACCCTACCTTACCAATATCTTGGCAGCAAATCATATTATATGGCTGCTGCAAAAATCAGAAGGAACTTAGTGCTGAAAGCCCTCGATATCAAGGAAACCACGGACGGTGACCAGATATCCTTCAGCATGATATTCATTAAAAAAGATGGTGAACGAGTGTTCGTTCCCCGAGCCGTATCAACCGGATTGCCCTATTCATTGTCTGCGAACCGGTTAAGGGGAATCCTTCCCATTGATGCAAGCGGTAATAAAATAGGGCATGTTTATCCGGTAAGCATCGACAATATTCTGGAATATAACTCACTGGAGGTAATACTGTAATGGCTAAAATTCTTTGGAATAAACAGGGCGATCCGCTCATGGCGTATGGCAAAACGTATTTCGCAACCACCACCGGTTCTCCGGAAGAAGTGAAACCGGTAAAGCCGGCTGAGGAACTCGATTACACCGAGATTTTCGATAAATATACCGTTAGCCCCTGGGGCGTGGGCAACGATTTTCCAATTAAGGCATTGGATATCATCGGACGTACCGGTGTGCTTAACACCGGCTTAAAGTATATAAGAAACTTCACCCTGGGGCAGGGCATATTCCCGGTGAAGGTTACTGGCTACAATGACAAGGGAGACGAAATCCTCGAAGTGATAAACGACCCGAAAATTACCTCATTCCTGGAGGGAAGGATCGTTCGCCGGTACATGGCCAATGCCCTGCGGGATTATTTTAAGCTGGGAATTTCCTTCGCGGAACTCATAGCCAATGCCGACGGTTCCCAAATTGTGGGAATCAATACAATAAACGCCCAGCATTGCAGGCTCACCCAGGCACAGGGTGGATCGATCAAGAATTGCATTATTCATGGCAACTGGCCGGATCCACCGGCAGAAGCTTTTAAAACACTTCCGATTTTGGAAAACTATGACCCCGAGGCTGACCTGATCTCCCGGAGGATAGCCGGGAAAACAGCCAACAAATCCTTTGTCTACCTGATCCGGGATGAATGGGGGAACGAGGATTATTATCCACTCCCTGCATGGTACTCCGCTTACCGTGCCGGATGGATCGACATTGCCAACCAGGTGCCGGTATTCCTGAAACGGGCGTATGCTAACCAAATCACCTGGCTCTGGCACATCAAAATTCCTTACGCTTATTGGGATAAACGGTACCCGAAATCTCAGCATAAAGATGAGGTGGCCCGGATGGGATTGATCCAAAAAGATATGGACGAAATTGAAGGATCATTGACGGGTACTGCGAATGCCAATAAGGCAATCTTCAGTCATTACGCCGCTAACGCATCAGGTAAACCGGAGGAAATGTGGTACATCGAACCGCTGGATAACAAATACCGTGAGGGTGATAAACTGATCACCAGCGCAGCCGCGAACTCTGAAATCCTCTTTTCCCTGATGATCAATCCCAATGTACTCGGCGCCGGGATGCCAGGGGGAACTTATGCCGGGAATCAGGGAGGATCGAATATCCGCGAAGCATTCCTGGTCAATATTGCCAATGCCTGGCTGGATCGTCAGAATGTACTGGATCCTATCGAGGCCTACCTGTCGTTCAATGGAGTGAAAGACGTACAGCTCCGGTTCCGCAATACCATATTAACCACGCTGGATACCGGCGCCGGCACACAGAAACAAATCAACTGACATGCTGTTCAAATCCGCATCCAACCCGAAAATGGAGGAAATCCGGAAGTATATTCCGGTTAGTGCTGCCACATCTTTTGCCAATATTTCACCATTCATCCAGGCAGCCGAAGTATCCTATATCATTCCCTTGCTGGGGGACGCCCTGTATAGCCAATTGATGGCTTACTATACCATTCCTGCTACCTTGCCGGATGGTGTGACCAGCGGCAATAAAGCGAAATTCGATACCCTCCTGGAATATGTCCAGCGGGCGCTGATCAACCTGACCTATTACTCAGGATACGATTTCATGAATACCATCATGAATGATGCCGGATTCCACCGCCAGGAATCCGATAACGAGAAAGGGCTGTATAAGTACCAGGAGGAAGCCGTGAAATCCACATTCCGCAACAATGGATTCAATGCCCTGGATACCATGCTGGCCTATATCGAGGCGGATCTCACAACCTTCCCGAAGTTCAAGACCAGTGCCAACTATACCCTTCGCAAATCCTCCATTGTTCCCGATACCCAGACTTTCGATGCCATATTTGATATCAACAGCTCCCGGCTGGTGTTTTTAAAACTTTGCCGGTTCATCGCTCAGGTGGAAGATTTCGAGATTGGTGCCCTGCTGGGAACAAAATTGTACAACCTGGTTAAATCCGAAATCGTAAAAGATTCTCCTAACGCCAGGATCCTTGCTCTCATTCCGCATATCCAGCGGCCACTGGCTTACCTGGCAGTCAGCCGCGCATCCTTCCAGCTGGGAATGAACGTAACGGATAAAGGCCTATTCTTCGAATCCCAGGAAACCACCCTACTAAACTCTTCGGTTCAAAAACCCCTCACCGACCAGCAGTATTATCTCCTGGCCACCAAGTGCGAGAAAACCGGTAACGATTACCTGGAATTGCTCCGCTCATTCCTGCTAGCCAACAGGTCCGATTATCCGCTGTACGTTTCTTCAGGAAGTTCACCATTCATCCGTTCCAACACCGGAAAAACAACCACTTGGGTATGACGCCGATTGAACTGGAATATTTTCCTTCGCGCTGGATCCGTTTTTCCCGGAAACTCTGTTGCCAGCACCCGGATTCCTGGAATGAACTCTCAGCCGACCAGCTGATCGCTGCTGTTCGGGTGATGCAGGAGACCATCTCTGATGATGAGCTCATTGCATCCATGCTGAAACTTGAAATTCGTCTGGCCAAAAGATTATCAGCCTTTCAGAAATTCTGCATCATCGATTTGCTGAAATTTCTGGATACCCATAGCCCCTATTATGAATTTATTCTTCCTGCGATTGGCAAGTTCTACCGGCCACAGCCCAGGCTGAAGGACGAAACCTTCGGCACCTTCATCTTTGCAGAAACCTATTTCGAGAAATACGCTACTACTCACGACAAAGAGTTTTTAGCCAAATTCATATCCTGCTATTACCGAACCGGAGCATTCCGGGAAGCAGATATTAAAACCAATTCGGCAATCATTGCCAAGCTCCCGGCCGATGAGCAAGAGGCCATATTCCTCAATTACTTTCTGATCCGCCAATGGTTCGTTGAGCAGTACCCGAACGTATTCGAGCCGGCCGAGGACCAGACCAAAAAAGAAAAATCATCCTGGATAGACGTCTACGATGCCATTGTAGGAGACGACATCGTAAAGGAGGCTGAATACGCCAACCTTCCGATATCAACTGTACTCCGGTATCTCGATAAACGCATCAAAACCAACCGAAATGAAGGCAAAGTTTCTAGATCTCGTTGACTATTTCGAGACCCTGGCCATCCTGCATCGTGGGATACGGCACACCGAAGAGGAAAAGCACTTCTTCCGGTTCGAGCTTGAAGAAATGCTGACCAGCATGAAATCAAACCTGAACTACCCGGCCCTGATCCTGGAAGGATATGACTTTAATTTCGTGGATGAAGATTCTGACAACCTGCAGAAAAGGGTGAGCTGTGCTTTCATGCTGCTCGGCAAGGTCAGCGATAAGGGGGATTTTGACGCAATACATAACCTTTGGGATAAACTCGAAGAAATCGGAGATGAAATTGTAGTTAAGATCCTCTCTGACAAAAGAGATCGTCAGACCGAATGCCTGGCTTATTTCCATGCGCGTTCGATAACCGGAACACCCATTACCGATATGAACCTGATTCACTATGGTTTCCGGTATGCTTTCGAATTATCCTGGCCGGTGAATAATGATGTGGATCCCACAAAATGGAGCACCAATGGATCATACTGAGACTGAAGCCTATAATGCCCTCATAACCAAATGGGGATTTAAAACCCGGAGCATGCTGAAAATTAGCGTGGCCCGGCTATCCATGAAAGGTAAAAAAGAACTGGTTACCCGGATTCAGTTTAAAAGCAAAAAAGATTTCGGAGAGATCGAGGCTGCCATTTTTAACTTTCCGCAACATGGAGTCTTTTTTCATAAAGGAGTTGGCCGGGGATACATCATGGTGGCCGGAACCGTGGTCAGGGGGAAACGGAAAGACAAAAGCCATTCTGCCAACCATCCGAATAACGCAGTTATCCACCCGGCGTCCGGGCCGCTCAAACGGCATCCCAAAGATTGGTTCAACCCGGTTTTTATCAAATCCATCCCCGTACTCGCCGATATCATCGCCAGCACTAAAGCAGATAACATTTTCGAAGTCAAACACCTTAAACTGAACACCTGATGGCCAGAGAATACACGCGGGAGATTTACTTGTATATCAATGGCAAGCAGATCAATAACGATATCAAAAGCATCCGTGCAGAGATGCAGCTTTTGGTGAATGAGCAGGCTAAAATGATCGTTGGTTCCAAAGAATACGTGGCCCACGGGGAGAAGATCCGATCCCTGAAAGGAATTCTGAACGAGCATTCCCTTCAATTGAAAAACATGAACCGCTCCTGGAAAGAAACCATGGGTGCTATGGGGGATTGGTTCAACCGGTTCCAGGCAGTCGGGGTAGCTGCAATAGCCACCATTGTTGGTGTGGTGATGGCATTCCGGAAAACCACCGAAGCCTCGATGCTGATGGAAGAACGTTTGGATAACTTATCAGCACTCACCGGATTAACCGGCCGGTCATTGGATTGGCTGGGCCAGCGGGCAAAGGACCTCTCGGTATCCGTCACGGAAACAGGGGTGCGCATCAAGCAATCCGCCACTGATATTGTCGATGCCTATACCAAAGTAGGATCCCAGCGCCCGGAACTGCTGAAAAACAAGGAGGCATTGACCAAAGTGACCGAGGCAGCCATCACGCTGTCGGAGGCTGCCAAATCCAAGCTCGAACCCGCAACCCTCGCTCTGACAACTACCATGAATCAATTCAATTTGGGCGCCAGTGAGGTTAACCGGATCATCAATACCCTGGCGGCCGGATCCCTTGTGGGTGCCGGGGAAATTCCATACCTAACGGAAGTCATGGAGAAATCCGGTACCACGGCCAGCCTGATGGGAATCTCCATCGA
>JBBAAF010000206.1:0-5402 GCA_041658425.1 Bacteroidales bacterium
GAATGAGATTTGACGGCAACCGGTGAAGTTGAAAAATTCAGCAATTCGCGTCGACACCTCAATCGATAACTCATTGTTGGTGAGGAAGGTCTGGTAGCCATGATCCATCAGCTTCCCGATATCGGCTCCGGCTTCATGTGCAGCGGCGATGGTTCCGAAAGCTCCACGCTCACAGTCCGTCAAAACCCAAGGTGCGGTGGCTGATACCTCCTTATACCGGATCAGTTCGTTACCGATCACCACACTATGCAAGGTGTTGTTTTTCATCTGATTAAAAAACTTCGGATCTGTAATTCCGATCGTTTTATCATCCTTGCCGATGAATTGAGTGAGTGTGGATGAACCTACCCTGGCCAGTCTTGGATCCGGCACCGGGGATACATACGGATCATTGGTGGTGATGAAATTCGATAGGGTATGAACCCCTAAACGAATGCCTTCTTCAGCAGCACGATCCACCATGAGCTTCATGGTTTCCCGATTTTCCGGGAACTGCTTGGCGTTCAGCTTAAAATGGCCCCAGGTTTCAAACGGGCCTTCATGGTAAAGGTATTTAAGTCCGGCTTTTTTCGTGAGATTCAGGGCATCTTCAAATTCTTTCACACCGAAATTCATGATCAGATAGGCAGCGGTGGCACTTCTGGCAGTTTTTCCCCATTCGCCGTCGATCATCGGGTGGGGAAGGCCTTCGGCGATTTCGATCTCACCGATCGTTTTCAACGCTTCCGGTGCTTTACATCCGAATAAAGCTATGGATGAGCCGATTACGCCACCATCGTCGAATGCCGGGGCTACATAGTAATCGTGGGCCCAGTTGGAAATGATGCGCTCCTTATTCCGGTTCCGGCAGTATGCCTGGATAATGCTTCCAAACGATTCTTTACGGGCGGTTTGACCGCGGTAAAAAACCTTCACTGAATCAGCAACATCAACGAGGCTATTGGTTTCAAAAATGTCAAAAGAGGGCTCAACATCACTTTCTTCTGTCGGATATCCTCCTAAGGTTTTCAGGTTTAAAGCCTGTATTCCAATGGCATAGACTGAATCCCGGACAACGCCAACCGTTTCTCCGATAGCCTCGCTGATAGAAGTCGGGTAGGGCCCCCAAACGATCAGATCGAGTGAATCCGCTCCAGTGATCTCCTCCAGTTTCAGCACCAAATGAGTCGGTTTTGCTTCGATATGGATTTTGGCCTCCCGATTACCATCAAATGCCAGTGTTATGATCCCGCCGGGTTTATCAACCTTACAGGAGACCGGCGACATAAACGTGCCGCCGGTCCTGATCTGCAGAAGGGGGGCAGGCTGATCTTCAGAAAGATAATTCTTCCCGCTGCCAGGATCAGATAGTGCTGTTACAAAGCCTTTTTCTGAAATTTTGATCAGAAACTGATCGGTTTTCCATTCGTTCCCTTTTGGCGCACAGGCTGTTATTAGGGTTACGAGAAGCAGGAAAAGATAGGAGTGCTTCATATTGTGGACTACTTTACCACAGGTATCTCACTCAATCTCAACCTTGCTGATCCATAGGGGACCAATTCGATGTCTTGTAGAGACGGATAATTATCCGTCTCTACAGCAATCTTAACGGGAGAATAGGGTGTCGGCCCCGCATTGTTGTTGACCAATACCCATGAAGGAATCAGTTTTCCCTTGGCTTTGAGCATGATCGGAGGATTCTGATTGAGTGTATCAAAACTCCCTTTGGTTGCATTGTACACAGGATCTCCCTGGTCGCCAAACGGATATTTCCCGACTGGGTTGGTTACAACTTCAAAGCTTTTCGACAGGTCGGCGTTGTCAATTATGAGTCCGAAATTCCATGGACTTGCGGGTTCAATCATCCAATCGGTTGATCCCATGTAAGCGTAGGTCTTCTTAATCGTAGTGATCGGGGTATATTTCTTAGCGATACGCAAACTGAAAAACAGTGGCCCTTTGGCAACGGAAGCGGCATTATTGTAACGGGTTTCGATGCGCACAGGTGATGTAAGGATCAACTCGATACGATCGCTTTTTTTCCATTTCCGGCTAATAGCGAGAAATTCGCCGGTTTTGCAGGCAAATGGTTCCCCGTTCACGGCTACCGTTTGTTTTACTGCCCATTCGGGTATTCTAAGATAGATGGGGAATGTAGCGTCTTTTTCAGGGTTTATCAGGATAACTACTTTTTCTTCAAACGGATAGTTGGATTGTACCTCGATACCCACCGGAACTTTTGGACCAGCAAGCGCATTCACTGTGCAAGGGGCATAACTGATGGCAGCCAGACCGCCATCGGGAGAAGCCATCCAGAGCGACTGGGTAAATTTCGGCCAGCCCTGGTGACCATTGGCTGTGCAGCAGCCAAAGTCGGGTTCAGTACCGAAAACATTGGCTTCCGGGGTGTTGCTCGACCAGGGGCGAACTGCGTTACTAACCAGAACCTGATTAGCCTGCTGGTCGTACTGGTGTGCCCAATAATCGGCAGTGCAGGTTCCGGGCAAGCTGTTGAAGGCCAGGATATCCAGCCGGTCGGCCAGTTTTACGTCGCCGGTGATCTCGATCAGGTTTTCGAGAGAGAACATATACTCAACCACGGCGCACATCTCTGTTCCCTGAACCGGATTCCGCCCGCTGAGGTGCTCGTCGCCCGAGAAGCGGCCGCCTGCCTGACCGTGATGGACGTCAAGCTTGGCCATACCATCATAGGATGCCTGTAAATCAGCTGCTTTGCCCGACTGTTGCGACCAGATACCCGGGTATTTTGTAGCCATGGCATTGTTTACAACGTGAGCAGTGAGGCCAACGGCATCCCAGATTTTTGGAATGCGGCCCTCACGGGCTGCCAGTGAATCCCATGGGAAGGTGTTAAAATAGTTCGTCCATGAGAAAGAATTTTTCTGGATGGAGCTGATTGCCTTCAAGATAGTGGTATCACCGGTCTGACGGAAGAGCCAGTAGCCGGTAACTGCATTTTCCATGGCACGTACACCGCGCCATTCCTTATCCGGCCAATCGGGACTGTTATCTGCGAGATAAACGAAGTACTTTTTAATAACCTCGAGAGCACGCGGATCTTTGCTGCCTTCATAATAACTTTTCAATACTTTCAGGCCGACTGCCAATGGCCAGCAATCTTTATTCTTTTCCGGACCAAACCAGCCCGAGGCTTGCTCGGAAGCCAGGATAGGTTCAATCCAGGTTTTCACTTTTTCGATCAGTCGCTTGTCATCCAACAGGTAAGCAAGTGGAACCAGGCCATCGAGATAATAGGGGCCCCGTTCCCATGCCTCGCCTTCACCACCGTGCCACGCCGAGGTGGTTAATGAAGGCCAGTACTCATCCAGGTGACCGGGTAATCCATCAGCCTGAATTTGCAACTGATCCTTCAGCCAACCTGCCGGCTTTACCGTTCCAAGCGGAAGCTGTATAAATGCATTGGCTTTCAGTGGTTCCCGGTTAGCAGGATAATTTGATTCTTGCTTGCTGCACGAGAAGCAGAGTGCAATTAATCCTGTCATAAAAAGTGCTGTTGTATGTAACATAATCGGTTTATTAAAGTTTCCATCGAACCGTGTAAAGTTAGCAAATTTGCCAATGTGCCAATGTGCCAATGTGAGGACGTGAGGTAGTTAAGGACGTGAGGACGTGAGGACATAAAGAACGTAAAGAATGTAAAGAAAGGTAAGACAGTCTGTATACCAGGGTGCCCCTTATCAACTGCCACTAGCTTTAGCTGGTGGATTGAATGACAGTGAGTTAATAGGGCTTTAGCCCAACCTTTTAATACTATTTTTCCAATTCCCTGATTGTCATCCCGGCGAAAGCCGGGACCCCGTCATGCTACTCCGAATTATATAGGTTTTGCCATCACGTCTGCAGGGAATCGAAACAGCAGGGTATATCCGGTATCTGATAAAACAAGCGGTTTTTCGGTCCGGTGCATTCAGGATAAATGAAAATCCGACGGGTTGATTTCGCGCGGGCATTGCCCCATTTTTTTCATAACCGGTTAATTTTCCATTGATTTCTTCAATATAATCTATTTCTGATCCGGTTTAAAGTCGCCAGAAGTAGCTGTCGGATTAATCCTAAAAATTCACGTTTAATTGTGATCTTGAATTTGGATCGAGGGAAAAGAGCCGAATGATTTATCATTAACTTTACCTTATGAAACGAATTATTACATCAGTCCTGATTCCATTGGTGATTCTTGCCGTCCTGAGTCTGCCCACTTCCTGTAAAAAAGAGGATATCCTCGGAAAAACCCAATTTGTGATGGGCGCCGATCTGTCATATGTGAACCAGATTCTCGAACATGGCGGGGTGTATCGTGATAATGGCCAGGTTAAGGATCCGTACACGATTTTCAAAGATCATGGTGCCAACCTGGTGCGCTTGCGGTTGTGGCACACACCGACCTGGACGAAAGAGGTTTACGGGAATGCCGGAATCAAAATGTATAACGATCTGGCTGATGTAAAAGTAGCGATCCGTCGATCCAGGGAGGCCGGTTTGGCCGTTAACCTCGATTTCCATTATTCCGATACCTGGGCCGATCCGCAGAAACAGGGGATTCCGGCAGCCTGGATGGGGATAGACTTTAAGACTTTAAGCGATTCAGTATATCAATATACTTATAAGACATTAAAGACTTTAAGCGAGGAAGGGTTGATGCCGGAGATGGTTCAGGTTGGAAACGAGATCAATCCGGGGATGCTGCTTCCTTTGGGCAGTTATACTGCAAATGGCTGGCCAAAACTGGGCGAACTGATTAATTCAGGGATCAGAGCAGTGCGTGATGTTTCGATACTATCTGAGATCAAACCTCTCATCATCCTGCATGTGGCCCAACCGGAGAACGTGAAATTCTGGTTTACCAACATCACCGCAACTGGCGCTGTCACCGATTTCGATGTTCTCGGTTTTTCCTATTATTCCAAGTGGAGCGATGTGCCGATGGAGGAGATATCCAAATACGTGGCTGATTTTAAGAAAACCTTCAATAAGGAGGTTATGGTTGTCGAGACAGCCTATCCCTGGACCGGACAAAATGCTGATAGCTATGGTAATATCTTCAATGCGGGGGATGCTGAGCCTGGATATCCCATCACACCCGAAGGTCAGTTAAAATATATGATTGACCTCACCCAGGCCATCATGGATGGGGGCGGCATGGGCGTCATGGTTTGGGAGCCCGCCTGGATTAGCTCATCTGCCAGGGACCCCTGGGGTACTGGCTCTGCCTGGGAAAACTGCACCTTTTTCGATTTTGGCGGTAACGTCAATCAGGGGATCGGGTTTATGCAGCATAAGTACTAGAACACCACCATATGTCTCCTGCGGTAGATCCAATACCCGATCAAAAAATAGACGACGGTGAGACCGGTGAGCGATACAAGCTGCGGCCAGATCTCTCC
>JBBAAF010000207.1:0-5361 GCA_041658425.1 Bacteroidales bacterium
AAGGGTTTCTTCATCAGGAACGGAACCAGGAACAGAAAAGCTCCAAACACAATAGAATAGGTGGAACCAAAAATCCCGACCAGCGGATGGGCAGTCAGAATGGCAAAATACTGCGGACTGGGAATAGCTGAAATGGGTTCAACCTGGTATATCCTCATGATCATCCCTTCGATCACCACAATACCATAATACAGCAAGCCGAAAACCACAAACCGGAGAACCAGTTTTTGCATCGGGGTTAAACCTGCCTGTTACCGGGCAACAACTTCCACAGCGTCTTTCAGGATCATAGCGGCCCCTTTCGGCCCTGAATATTCGGTCGACCGGATGGTATACACTCCCGGCTTACTGAATTGCCAGAGAATATCGTTCCGGTGTCCGGGAACAACCTGCATCTGAAAGAGCATGGAATTATCGGTCCGGAATAATCCGAAACCATAAGTCAGATCAGCCGATGTTACATTAAAAAGAACCTTGTCGTCAACATTTATGACTAGTTTTTCCGATGGCAGCCTGAACTGATGATTTTCAACCGAGATATCAAATACCTTATCCGGTTTGATCTTATCGCGGCCAATGTCCATCGATGCCCACGGAATCGTGTTAAAGGTGATGATATGAAGGGAAACACCCAATACCACGAGGAGCCCCGTGAAAGAATAGAATAGAGCAAGGCTCACTTTGTTACCCCTGCCGGTCCGGGTGACTCTGAAGCCAAACCAGCCGACCAGCAGGATCATTACAATTGCATAGCATGTATAGGCAATTGTTTGTCCGTTTAGTACAACCTGAGAATCTACCATAGTTTTAAGTTTAAGTTATTATTGTTGGTTTGAAATTCCGTAGGATCCCTTATCGGGCGGATTCTTAATCATATCTGCCAGACTTGCGTCGATGCAAAAAGCAAAACGGCTGTAATAGTTTTGTGGAGCATATTTCAGGTGTTAAAGATCAAAGAATTGCGTATTTACATGATAATCTGTATTGTTAACGCATCTGCTAAAAATAAATTGTCACTCGTTGCCTCTTTGGAGTAAGTCGATTCGGAAGCCTGTAAAAATTTTGGTGCAAACGGATAACTGTCAGTTTAAAATTAGACCTGATCTTTATCGGTGTAGAAAAAGAAAGGTCTATTATCGGACCGAGGACGTCCAAGAGCTATTAAACAGCAATCTAACCGGAGGTTGGTAGCTTTCCAGACCGGAGTTCTTTCCGGATGAAGGCTTGAATAGTATATAATATTTACTACATTTTTCTTAAAACAACATTTTATGTATATCTAAGATTATTCAATTGATCTTATTACTACATTTGTAGTAAAATAAGAAAAAATGACCTTATTGCCTCTCTCCGATGAACAGGTCCTCGAACGCCTCAGGCAGGATAATCCCTGGTGGGCTACCGGGCAGATTGACGAAGATTATGCCGGCATGCAACGGCGCCTTTACTTCGATTTGTTTTACCCGCTGGTGGAAGATATTTCCATCAAACGGGCTGTTATCCTCATGGGGCCTCGCAGGGTTGGTAAAACCGTCATGATATATCATGTCATCGATGCACTGCTCAAAAGCGGTGTTTCCCCGCACCAAATAGCGTTCGTCTCGGTCGAGAATCCTTTCTTCAATAAAATACCGCTGGAACAGCTGTTCAAAACCTGCCTCAAAGCAACTGGTCAGGAATTAGCTAAAGGTTGGTATGTCTTTTTCGATGAAATCCAATACCTGAAGGATTGGGAAGTGCACCTGAAATCATTGGTCGACAGCTATCCGCATACGAAATTTGTAGTAAGCGGTTCAGCAGCGGCAGCACTCAAACTGAAAAGCAACGAAAGCGGTGCCGGCAGGTTTACCGATTTCATGTTGCCACCACTTACCTTCAACGAATACATTCATTTGCTGCAGCTTCAGCATTTAATTATTCCCACGCAGATTGACTGGGATGGAAATGCTACCATCTTCTTTGGTACCACCAACATCGCCCTCCTCAACGAGCATTTCCTGAAATACATCAATTATGGAGGCTATCCCGAGATTATCTTTTCGGAAAAAATGCAGGTCAATCCCTCCCGGTTTATTAAATCCGATATCATTGATAAAGTACTGCTCAGGGACTTACCCAGTTTGTATGGCATAGAGGACGTACAGGAATTGAATTCACTGTTCACAAGCATTGCCTATAATTCCGGGCAGGAATTTTCGCTCGAAGCGCTTAGCCAGGCTTCTGGTGGTGTCGAAAAAAATACCATCAAAAGATACATTCAATACCTCGAAGCCGCTTTTTTGATTAAAATCATTCATCGCATCGACCACAATGCAAAGAAATTCAGCAGAGTAAACTATTTCAAGATCTATTTGACAAACCCATCCTTGCGAAGCGCCCTGTTCACACCCTTGCAGGCCACCGATAAAGTAATGGGCGCGATGGTCGAAACCGCCATTTACGCCCAATGGCTTCAAAGGGAATGGTTCGAACCCTGGTATGCGCGCTGGACACACGGCCGGTTCCGGGGTGAAGTGGATATGGTAGGATTGTCGCCTCAAAACTTCAAACCACTATGGGCATTGGAAATAAAATGGAGTAACCGTTATTTTGAAACTCCCGGCGAACTGAAATCACTATTGACCTTTTGCGAAACAAATAAATTAAAATCGGCACTGGTCACAACCATCGACAAAACCGGTAGTCGTTTAATGCAGCAAATGAAACTTCACTTCCTCCCTTCGGCATTGTACGCTTATACGATTGGTAGAAATATCATCATGCAAAAACAGCAGCGCAATGGGTAAACCGACTTCCGGACGGTTGCTTTTACCGGCGAATGGGTTGCAGTAGTCTGTGCAGAAGAACTGATCGAAGCCTTACCCAGGATTAAAGCCAATAAAAACTTCAATTACCCGCCAGAATTGATCGGGTAGATTGAAAAAAAGACTATTGAAGATAATCCCGGATCACCGAATTTGAAACCTGTTTCTCCCGGATTACCGGAATGCCTGGTTTCTCCGGTGCATTGGTGGCAGTGAAGCCGTCGAGCAACAGCCCGTCGATGCTTTCAAGGTACAGGGCACTTTCCCAATTTTCATAGGCAGGACCGGTAAAAATAACCTCAACATCTTTCAGCTTCAGGTTTTTGACCTGTTTGAAAGACAGAGCATTCACCGACTTGTGATAGGGTGCTGACGGATCATGCGAGAGGTATAGTTTGAAATTGTTTATGGAGATATCTTCCAGCCAGCTGTCGGGATGGCCGTTACACATGCTTGATCCTTTGCTGCGTTCATATTTCCATCACAAAACTTAATCGCCTCCGGTGGCACTGCAGGCATCGATCGCAAGCTGATCTAAATTACGCGAAAAAAGTTATTTGGCAAACAACTTGAACTTATTGAACTTGACTAATCAAAAGGTTATCTTTGAAAATATGCTAAACAGTTGCGAAAATGAATGTTAAGACTTTTTTGACCATTGTCCTTTTCCTCTCTACTGTTTTAGTCTCAGCACAGGAAGAGCACAATTGCTTTTCGGTTCTGGTTGGAAGAAAAGCGACCATTGATGGCTCGGTCCTGTTTGCCCATAATGAAGATGATTATGGTAAGCAGCTGGTAAACTGGATTGCTGTTCTAAAACAGTCCTATCAGAAAGGGACTGAGGTTATTCTGAAAAACGGTGGACAGGTGGAGCAGGTACCTTTTACCAGCAGGTACATCTGGCTTGAAATGCCGGGGATGGACTTTTCAGATTCGTATCTGAATGAATATGGAGTTTGCATCGGCTCTAACTCCTGCTCCTCAAGAGAAGACCAACCTGAGATTTCCAACGGCGGAATCGGCTATAATCTCAGGCAACTCATGGCCGGGAGAGCAGTCAATGCGAAAGACGCGGTAGTTCTTGCCGGCCGACTGATAGAGCAGTTTGGATATACCGGTTCCGGCCGAACCTATTGCATCGCCGACCCAAATGAAGCCTGGGCACTTGCAGTGGTCAACGGCAAGCATTGGGTCGCTCATAGGATCCCGGATGATGAAGTAATGGTTTTACCCAACAATTATACCATCCGGGAGGTAAACATCAATGACAAGGAAAACTTCCTGAGTTGTCCTGACCTGATTGATTATGCAATTAAAAGAGGCTGGTATAAGCCTGATACGGATGGCCCTTTTAATTTCAGGAATGCCTATGGTGGTCGCAATAGCGTTCAACATCCAGGTAACGTCAATCGCGCCTGGGGAGCCTATCACCTTTTTAACACCGGATTTAAAATAACCGACGATTTTCCTTTCTCTTTCAAACCGGCAGAAAAGGTATCCAAACAGGATCTGATGAAATTGCTCAGGTATCATTATGAAGGTACAGCCCTCGATAAAAGTGAAGGTTATACCAAAGGCAGTCCATATAAGCTAAATGGAACCATGATATGCGGGGGAGCTTCCGTTTATGGCTTCGTTACGGAACTCAGAAACTGGATGCCGGTTGATATTGGCTGCCTGATGTGGCTTGCGCCTCAATGGCCCGATATTCAGCCTTTTATTCCACTCTATGCTGGCACAACCCAATTCCCTTCTGCCTATTGTCGCCCGGGTTATCTGAATACTCTGGCTGATCATTATAATCCGCCGGCAGACATACATGTGAGAAATGATCAGCACGCTTTCTGGGCTTTTGTTGTTTTCTCTGAGCTGATGGATAAAAACTATGTTGAAAACATTGATGCTGTCCGGAAAGGAAATTTAAAAATTGAAAGGAAGCTGTTGGCAATCCAACCCAGTCTCGAACAAAAGCTTAAAAGGCTGCAACAAGAATCACCTGAGAAATGCAGGGAAGTGGTAACCAGGTTATATGAAAAATGCGCCATGACAGCTCTTGCAACAACAACAAAATCAATAAAAAAGCTCCGGAAAACACTTGAATAAACTAATGACCACCCGCCGGAAAATGAATTACAGATTCAACATAGTTACCTTGGTTATCAACCTCCTGGATCACCATCCGCCAGGTAGATTTTAATTCCGGCTTGGGCATGCTTAGTGAAACCGGACCAGTGCCGGAGGTTCTGTATGGATGTAAACCATCTCTCCCGGAATCCGCGAGTGTAATTCACAGCAGGTGCCGAGGAAAATATAAGCCAGCAGCATATATTTCATTTGGGATGCTTTTTGAGGTACTCAGGACAAAGTTAACCGATGCCGGTCATTTTTTCAGGAATTAGCCGTTTCATCATTGTTTTGAACTGCAAAGATATTTGGTAGTTTCACTAAAATTCGTTATCTTTCAAAACATGAAAGGGTTAGCCATGAATAACAGGTATAAAAAAATAGCAGAAGAAATTCTGGAGCTCGCCGATGTGAAAATTAACGGCAGCAACCC
>JBBAAF010000208.1:0-5353 GCA_041658425.1 Bacteroidales bacterium
TACCGACTGACAGACCCATTACTCGCCTGGTGGATCCATCAGAAAGTATTGAAATTGCCATAGTAGGCAGTTTGCAAGGCTCGAGGCTCGAGTAAAGGCACAAGGCACAAGGCACAAGGCTCAAGTAAAGGCTTAAGAAATAAGAACCGGAAGAAAGTGCACTACTGACCCTCGGCAGCAATGTCATCACCGCGAAGGCGGAAAAGCACCCGGCTTCCTGCGTACAAATCCCTTCTCTGTCATCCCGGCCCAAGTACCGCCCCTACCTGGATCTTTTACTTCAAAATTCAAAACTGGTCTTCGAATCTCATCATTCTTACTTCTCATGGAGTATTCTCCCGAATTAAAGTCCTTCATCCATGAGCATAATAGCCTCTTCTGGTATACCCCGGAGGATCAGAAGGAAAATATCAGCCCGGAACTGCTGGTCGAAACGATCCTGAATTATGGCGATATGGATGCCGTGAGAAAATTGTTCCGGATCATGGGGTCACAATCGGTTGCTGCCGTTTTTTTTAATGCCACCGGCAGAAAGCAGCTGAATTATTATCCGGAAATCCACGCGTACTTTTCTCTGGTGCTTAAGAAATATGCATAATGAAATTCTGACAAAAAATCAGGAGGAATTGTTACCCCTGATCAGGCAGTTTAAGAGGGAGTTCTACCTGGTGGGTGGAACGGCAATTGCCCTTCATATCGGACACCGTAGATCTGTCGATTTTGATCTGTTTAAGTTCAGCCCGTTGCGGCATCGCAGTAATATCGATAAAATTGCTGAATCCGGATATGAATACCAGGTAACACGAAGAGTGGCAGAACAGATGAATTTGGTTATCAATAATGTCAAGATAACCTTTTTCGAGTATCCTTATAAAATCCCGGCTTTCTGTTTTTTCCAGGATATCATTAAACTTCCGGATCTGTCAGAACTAGCTGCTATGAAGGCATTTGCTTTAGGCCGCCGATCAAAATGGAAGGATTACGTTGATCTCTATTTTATTCTCAGATACCATCTTTCCATCAGCGATGTAACCTCGAGGGCAAATCAATTATTCGGCCAGATGTTCTCAGAAAAACTATTCAGAGCACAACTATGCTATTTCGAGGATATCGACTATACCGAACAGGTAGAGTTCCTCGGTACCCCCATCGCCGATACCGAAATCCGGGAATTCCTGATCACGAAAGCCATCGAGATATTCTAGCATTGTCATCCCGACGAACGCTATAAATCCTTAGGACGATGTTTTATATACTCTCAAAACTTGGTGCTTTCATAACCGATCCGGTTTTCTGGATCATCATGTGTTTTTATTAAATACCTGGAAAGCATGGGCGTTCCGGGGAATGACATTGTTCTCGACAGTGAAGCCCGAAATACAAGACAAAGCGCACAGCGCACAAAAGAACTTCTGGGTGAAGCATTTGATGGTAAGAATAGTTTACTGGTTACCAGTGCTATACACATGCCACGCACCCTTAAATGCTACCGAAAAGCAGGCATGAATCCTATCCCATTTGCCACATCGGTTCCAGTACCCTACAAAATGGATATTACTAATTTCAATATAGGTTCCAACAATCTGTATCGCTGGCAGAAACTGATCCACGAGTGGGTTGGGCTCATAGCTTACCGGATAGCCGGATACGTATGATCAAAATTCTAAATTCAAATTTTTAATGGTTTATCTTTGTAAGCATGAAAACATTGAAATACATAATCTATAAAGAAGGGAAACATTTTGTTTCCCAGTGTCTTAATGTTGATATTGCCAGTTTTGGCGATACTGTTGAAGAGGCTGCAAATAATTTAAGGGAAGCGCTGGATCTATATTTTGAAGACGATCAGGCTAAACTGAAATATAGAAAGATTCAGGATACTTTGGTTGGTGAATTGAGCCTTCGATTTTAATGACCAAACTTCCTTCTTACAGAGTGGTTATTACGGTTCTGTTAAGAAATGGCTTTATTTTGATTAGTCAAAGAGGCAACCACCAGAAATTCAGTAACGGTAGCCGAACCGTAATTGTACCTGCCGGACGTAAAGAAATTCCTATCGGAACTTATAAATCAATTGTTTATCCGAATGAACAAAATTGGTTTAAATTTGCATAGTCAGCTAAACAACTAAAGAGTTGACGAATTCTGATGGACGTTTTATTTGAGAAATTTCAGCAACGACTTGTTTGGGTCGATACCCGGTTTGTTCGAAGCCTGATGGACGAAATCAACTGGAATGCCCGGCTTATCGGCATAAAGGGGCCAAGGGGTGTTGGTAAAACCACCCTGTTACTGCAATATATTAAACTCCATCTCAACAATGAGTTGGAGACCTCACTATATGCCAGCCTTGACAATATTTGGTTTAACCATCACAAATTATCGGATTTGGTCGATGAATTTGTTAAAAAGGGTGGTAAATACCTCTTTCTGGATGAAGTTCACCGGTATCCCGATTGGTCGCAGGAGCTGAAAAATATATATGACGATTATCCCGGATTGCATGTCGTATTTACCGGATCCAGCCTGCTTCAGATTCTTAATGCCCGGGCTGACCTTAGTCGTCGTGCAACGGTATACAACATGCAGGGACTCTCGTTTCGCGAATACCTTAACCTGGCTACCGGCTCAGCTCTACCGGTCTTTCCAACCGACCAAATTCTTCATAACCATCTCGACCTCGCCCGACAGATAACATTGGTTGTTAAACCCTTACAGCATTTTTCAACCTATCTCCGGTCTGGCTACTATCCTTTCTTTATTGATCTGCCCGAGCTTTATTTCACACGACTCGAAGAGGTGGTCAACATGGTTCTCGATATCGAATTACCACTCCTGAGAGGACTTGAAACTGCTTATATTCCCAAAATCAGGCAATTGCTGCAAATCATTGCTGAATCAGCGCCTTTTGTCCCAAACATCAGCAAACTGAGCGAACGCATCGGTATCAATCGTACCACTTTGCTTTCGTACCTGTTCTATCTGAATGAATCGCAACTGATCCGAACACTTTATAAAGATGCTTCAGGAATAACCCGATTGCAGAAACCCGATAAGCTGTTTCTCGATAATACAAATCTTATCTATGCTTTTTCGCCTCAGAGTGTTAACACCGGTAACCTGCGGGAGACCTTTTTCGCCAATCAATTGAAATATCGACAGATGGTTGAATATGCCGAACAGGGAGATTTCAGGGTCGCTGGAACTCATACCTTCGAGATCGGTGGTAAAAACAAATCTTCCCGGCAACTTCCAAAGGTCGGGAATTCCTGGATCGCTGCCGATGATATCGAATATGGTCACGGAAATAAAATACCTCTCTGGCTTTTTGGATTTCTGTACTAAGGAGTAAGTTTATGCGGATTAACCATTGTTCCCGAGAAAGCCTTCGCCGGGGATGACAAGAGCATACTTGAATCTTCAACTTCGGCATTCGGAACTCTAAATTCGAATCTCATCATTCATACTTCAAAAATGCCCCTCCAGTCTATAGTTGACTTCATTAAAACACTCTATCCGGATAAGCCTGTTATCGCCCTGCATGAGCCATCTTTTTCCGGCAACGAAAAGAAGTATATGGCAGAGTGCATCGATAGCACGTTTGTATCATCGGTGGGGCCGTTTGTGGGGAGGTTTGAAGAGGCGGTGGCGAACTATGTTAGCAAGCATATAGGTACTCCCGCAGGCCTCGGTGCTAAGGAGGGCGGTCCCCGCGCGGGCTTACGTACAGCGTCAGGGGGTCCCGGCCTTCGCCGGGATGACAAATCTTCGGGCGAAGATCGATCGTCACTCGTCACTCGTCACTCGTCACTATTTGCGGTGGCATGCGTTAATGGTACGGCCGCCCTGCACCTGGCATTGATAGTAGCGGGAGTAAAGGCAGGAGATGAAGTGATTACACAACCTCTCACCTTCATTGCCACTGCCAATCCAATTGTTTATATCGGTGCCAAACCCATTTTCATTGACGTTGACCCCGATACCCTCGGAATGAGCCCCACTGCCCTAAGGACGTATCTTGAGTCACTTGTCACTCGTCACTTGTCACTTCCCAAGGCTTGTGTGCCGATGCATACTTTTGGCAATCCCTGTCGGATAGATGAAATTGTTAGTATTTGTGATGAATTCGGGATTCCAGTAATCGAAGATGCAGCCGAAAGCATAGGCAGCTATTACAAAGGCCAGCATACCGGCACCTTTGGTCTGATGGGCGTTTTGAGCTTTAATGGCAACAAAACCATCACCACGGGCGGCGGCGGTATGATTGTCACTCGTCACTCGAGCCTGCCCCCGCGTAGGCGGGGGTCACTTGTCACTCTCCTCAAACACCTTTCGACTCAGGCCAAGATTCCCCATCCCTGGGAGTTTGCCCACGATGCGATAGGATACAATTATCGACTTCCAAATATCAATGCAGCATTGGGTGTAGCTCAGATGGAAAAAATCGATGAAAAGCTCGAATCCAAGAGGTTTGTGGAACAAAAATATGCTGATTTCTTTAGTGAAATGGGAATCCCAACCATACAGGAAATCACAGGAGCCCAATCCAATTTCTGGCTCAACGGTATATTCCTTAAAAACAGACAACAACGCAATGAATTTCTGCAATTAGCCATCAGCCAGAATGTCCATTGCCGGCCGGCCTGGGAACTTCTGCCGACTCTGGAGATGTACAAGCAATACCGATGCGAAGATATCCCGAATGCACGATGGATAGGGGAGAGACTGGTGAATTTGCCGAGTTCGCCGATTTTTGTTTAATCCAATGGGTTATATTTAGAAATTTCGTACTTTAAAAAAACACGATGGACGCTGAAAATTTATTATTAGAAATAACTACTATTTTAAAACAGTACGGAATTGAAAAGATCATTCTTTTCGGTTCTTATGCCTATGGAACACCAGATAAGAACAGCGATATTGACCTCTTGGTCATTAAGAATATACCTGCAAATGAAACCCGCGATTTCAGGATCAAATTAAAAAAAGCATTATGGATGAAACTCGGTAAGCTTAACTATTCATTTGATATCTTGGTTGATAACGAACAACGGATACAGGACCGAATTCAAATGGGTGATTTATTTTATAAAGAAATTTATTTTAAAGGGAAAACAATCTATGCCTAATAAAATATATTCTCTCGAATGGCTTAACCTTGCGAACCGCAATCTCGAAACTGCCCGGGTTCTTTTACGTGAAAATCATTATACAGATCGTTACCCAGGTCCCAGGTATATTTTGCCTTCCAGAGAAGAAGTTGAACGTTACTTTCAATTTGCACAACAACTGTTTAAGAAAATTAAAGAATTCCTTGACTGAATCATAAGGAATACTATCGCCCAACGAAGCC
>JBBAAF010000209.1:0-5334 GCA_041658425.1 Bacteroidales bacterium
TAGGCAGTAGGCAGCAAGCAGTAAGATAAACTTCGAGATACTTGAATCTGTAACTTCAGAATTCAGAATTGGTCTTCGAATCTCTAAATTTTTACTTCCTTTTAAACCGGATCGGCATTATATTTGTAAAGTGTGCATCAATAAAAATCGAACCAAAATGAAGAAATCAATTATTTTTTCAATCCTGCTGGTTATCGCTCTGGGATTTACAAGTTGCGAACAACCCGACTGCGGATGCCAGTTCAAGCAACCGGTCCTTTTTCAATATGAATATTACAACTATGCGTGGGGATTCCGCCACCGTGGTTTTCTCATCGATGAATACGGCAACGTGAACGGCTTTGAACAGCCTTCCAAATGGATAGTCCCTGATTCTTCAGGTATGATGAGCAAGGCTGATCTGGAATATAACCTTGCCCAGTGCGATACCGTTTCCGGAAAAGTGGATGAAGAGGTTCTCGATGATTATTTTAGGAAAATTGAAGATATCCGATATGGCAAAATTGTTGATACCGGACTATATATGGCGGATGCCGGTACCGGTGTGCTATCTGCCTGGTATTGGAATGAAAAGGCGGGGAAATATGAGAGTGTTTTTCTTATATCAAATGGCGATGTGAACAAGATTAATACGCATGCTTCAGTAAAAGAAATTGTTGAATGGCTTAAAAAGGTCGGGGAGAAAACAAACCGGTTTTATTGGTATGGAAGCAATTGAAAACTGCCGGGTATCAGCTATCGGGTACAATCGTGATGCGTGACACTTAAGAAATGAGGAGTGACAAGTGACAAGTGAAATGCCTTGATGGAAAAATTGCAGTGAACATAATACTCAATGCCATAATGATTCTATGCTTGCCACGCCCAATGCACCAACGACTGTCAATACTGTGCTCCAGAGAACTATCCCCATACCTATCCAAAATAATAGACGGACGGACGGTGCTCCCAGTGTAAGCCCCAACGCAACTCCCAGCGGTGCACCAGTAAGTAAAGGAGCTAATAGCCCCAACCCTATAACTCCGTAATGGTGCCAGAGCTTATGGATGCGACTTTGCTGCACCTTCTCATCTTTTCTGCCGAGGCGTTGCATCTGCCAACTTCGCACACGTTCACCAAGCAACATGACGACCACTCCACCTAGCATGGCACCAATAGCTGCGGTGATGCCTATTGTCACAGGATGGAGCTTTAGTGCGAAGCCTGCCGGGATAGCGGCCCACAGTTCAATTGCTCCCAAACCAAGCACTGTCAGCAACTTTATTATAAATTCCATTGTTCTCTTCTCCTAATCTATTGGCATGTCGCCTAACGAAGGAATTGTGAAATAAAACGTGGATCCCGTCCCAGGTGCAGATTCGACCCAAATCCTTCCGCCAAGCATTTCAACCAGACTTTTTGCAATGGCAAGACCTAGTCCTGTCCCTTCATATTTTCTGTTCTTCTCGGAATTTACCTGCCGAAAACGCTCAAAAACCGTTTCGTAGTTTTCTTTTCTGATCCCTATTCCGGTATCTTCTATATAAAACTGAATATCTGTACCGTTCTGATAAAGCCCTATAATAATTGAACCCTGGTTGGTAAATTTAATGGCGTTACCAACCAAATTAGATAATATCTGCTTGATTTTTTCCCGATCGCTTATTAATACCAACTCAGCCTTAATAAGGCGGGAATCAATCATCAGGTTAAGACCGTTTAAATTAGCCTTTGGTTCAAATTCCTCCTTAACTTCTTCAAGAAGATGTTGCAGGTTAAAAGGATTCCGGGTAATTAATATCTGTCCGGCTTCAATTTTAGATATATCCAATACGTCGGAAATTATCGCAAGGAGTTGTTGCCCGCTGTTCAATATTATTTTGGAATACTTTTCTCTTTCAGATGGCTCGGTTTCCGGATCAGAGATCAATTCAGAAAAACCCAAAACACTATTCAGCGGCGTCCGAATCTCATGTGACATATTTGCCAGGAAAGCTGATTTTAAACGATCGGACTCCTGTGCTTTTTCCAGGGCAGCTTTTATCTCTTCCTCGGCCTTTCTCCGTTCAATAGAAAGGCTTATCTGATTCGAAATAAATTCGAGAATCGTCATTTCCGGCTTTCCATATGCATCCGGATCTTCATAGCTTTGAACCACCACAGCTCCGGTCACTTTCCCTTGTGATTTTAACGGCACGCCAAGCCAGATTTCTGATAACGTTCCATGGATATCGATGTGCCCTGATTTTTGTAACGCCAGCATATCATCTTTTGTCGCCAGCAATGGTTTTTGAGACTCCATCATGTACCGGGTCATTGTTTTAGCCGCCGGGTAGGTGGTGAACCGGTCTTTCTGGTCAGCCATGAATGGCATGGAAATCGTATCGGTTGATGCGTCGTAAAAGGCAATATAAAAGTTCGTCGTATCGATGATGGAGCCGAGCTGCTTTTGGATTTCTGCTATAAATACTTCAAAACTGTCTGTGGTTACTGTCGCCTGAGAGATGTTGTACAATATTTTTTGTATCTGTTCTTGATTCTTGCGATCGGTGATGTCTTCTATCACTAAGAGAGCTTCTTCTTCTTCTTCTTCTTCTTCTTCTGCAATACGTATTCCAGAAAGGGTCAGATTAAGCGTCAGTTCTGCTTTCCCGGGAATGGAACACATGCACTCCAAATTACGGAACGGCATTCGCGCACCGATCGCATCCCGGCACTGCTGCAAAAGCCCAATTGTCTGAAGCGCTGCATCAACGGTTTGCCCCACGACCTGTTGACGTTTCACATTGAACAACTCACAGAAACTTCGGTTAACAGATAGAACTTCCGATTCCCCACTAATGACAAGCAAACCTGATGGAACCGTAGCGACAATGTTTTCTGTGAAGCGTTTGCTGTGCAAGACCTTTTCTTGACTCCGCCGAAGCCGCCGCGTAACCAAAACAAGCCCCCATAGTCCCATCAGCCATATTGCACCGTAAGAGAGCGACAATTGTAGTAGCACCTTACGCTCAATAGCCCACAGGGGCTGCATCGGGATTGACACACCGATACCGCCGCAAACATCCCCCTCTTTTCCCGTATGACACTGCAGACACGCTTTCTCAATAAGTAATGGGCGCATCAAGCGCATGTAGGCGTTACCTCCTATGTCCTGTACTGAGCTGACTTCGCTCTTCCGCTGCTCAAAGGCCTGAAGCGCCTCGCGCTCCCACGTATCAGGCATATTCTCAGGATGGACTGGTTTAAAGCTCGTGATCTTTCCCAGAACACCGAATCTCTCACGCGCTAATTTGTTCACTATACGGGTCATGCTAACTGGATGCACATATCTCAGCAGCCTTCCTGACGGCGTTACGATATCGCTCTCGGGCATTGAGAGATAGGGGTCAGGCTCCAGCGAATCTGTTACCTCAATATACAAGCTTCCTTGCTCAACAGCCCAAGTCCGGTAGATTATGTCTTTCTCACAAGCAACCCGAGCCTGTATACGTGCCGACTCGAGAGTATTCTGCTTAACCTGAACTATGTACCATATTAGCAATCCGGCAACAACTATCGTCCATACCACCGCCAGCGTATACGTGTAACGTTTAATCGTTCGCCGATGATGATATGATCCTATTACCGCATGGTCTCTCTCTCTCTCTCTCTCTCTCTCTCTCTCTCTCTTCTGCAAAAACTATTCTTGTCCCGACGGGATGGATTCCCACATGGTGTATATTTAAGAAGAAGTTCTTCAACTTTTGCATAATGAGTTTCATTGGTCATGCTCCTAATTTATTTGTTTTCGGTAATTCACCGTACGTCATTTTGAAATGCTTGAGAAGTTGTTTTTCCAAATGTACATAATCTACAGTTAAGAAGTATCGGACGAAAATATCGGAGCCATTAGCAAAATGCTTCAGACGTGCGTTCTTCCCCTTGCTGCCCGAGTAACTCAGCAAGCGCTTTCGGATGTGTTTCGATGAGCCGATGTACAATACATCGCAGCGATGCCTCAAATACTGAATCTTGTTGGCAGTGCTCAACTCATACACCCCGCCTTCGGAGGGAATTCGGTTATATTGCCCCCTGGAAAGCTTTACGTAATCGCTGAATCGTATATCCTTTCCATAGTAATGAGTCCCGACAAGTCGGGATTTGTAATTCGGAATGCTGAACAGTTTTCTGCAATTACAGATTGTGCGCACAGAGAGTTGGATGTCGTATTGCTCACGGAGAACAGTCTGAATGTCTTTATCGGTGAGCGCTTCATCGGATTCATCAATCACTTTCTTAATTACAGTTGCAAAGAACCTTTTCCTGGTAATGAAGAGCTCTCTCAGGTTCATAATCCTTCCGCCCTGCGTTTGGAGTGGTAAGACAGATACCAACCTTGAGAGTCTCGATTCATCAAGCTTGGGAAACGGAAACAGTGAAAGGAATTGCCTAGACGTCAATGGCTTGATATCCAACTCCTCTCCAGTCTCCCAAAACTTCCTCTGAATAGTTAGAATTCCACGGACAGTATGTTCCGAGAACTCATTTCTTGTATTAATCATTTTTACAATAATCCCACTTGCGGGATTATTCGTTGCATTTATCGGATATCGTTTCAACAGCCGTTCGTCTGATATTTCCAATTTCAAGTCACCATTTATCGGAATGACCTTCGCATAAAAAGAGATGCATTTTCCTTTGTGATCCTCTGCTCCATTGATCTTCCGCCCGATGAACGTTACGTATTTCTCTAAAGACATCTTAAGTATTTTCGATAATGTTATTTTTGCGATCGTCGAACCATGCAAAGGAGATGAGTTTTTTTTCATTGGTTTTTTTCGTAATACGTATCTCCGCTGTATCTCCGGTTGCAATTTTACTGCGCAGTTGCTCAGTGATCTTTTCGGCAAGTTCCTGTTCTGTGTATCCAAGTAATGGCGCATACTTTTGTACAATGTTGTCGAACGCCTTGTTGTGCTTTAGGAGATTCAGAGATTCTGTAAGCACGAGAACACCTTCAGGAACGCCCATGATCTTACACATGGCAGGGTTCTCATAAAGAATTACGCCCTGGTCATCAAGATATAAGATTCCTAAAGGGGATGACTCGATCAGTGAGCGATTGAACGACTCAGATGCCATGAGCGCTTTTTCGGCCAATCTGCGCCTGGAAACATCGCGGAAAACCAGGACAACGCCTCTTGTTTTACCTTGGTCATCTTGTATGGGAGCAGCGCTACCTTCAGGAAAAAGCATCCTCAGTTCTTTTCCGATTACTTCCTGGGCCGGATATCCGGTGAGATGTTCAAAGGCATGATTAAAACGGGTGATCCTGAATTCAGGGTTCCATACAATGATAGGGGCATTTGCATA
>JBBAAF010000210.1:0-5314 GCA_041658425.1 Bacteroidales bacterium
GTGGGATCCGTAACACTGAGTTTTACCTCATAATTACCTGATCTCTTATACTTGTGCTTTGCAATCGGATCGGGACTTAACTCCGTGTTCCAGGCACCATCATTCTCGAAATCCCATCTGAATTGAAGGGATGAAAACGGATCTTCGTCATCGAAGGTTGAGCTGGCATCAAAGGTAAATTCGGTTAAATAGTTGCTTTCCGGCGGATCGATTAAAAAAGCGGCATGCGGTGCTGAATATCCCTGGTCGATCCTGATGTTTTTATTTAGGGTAAACCGCTGTCCGTCTTCCGTCAGAATTTCCGCTTTAACCGTGTGAATGCCCTTTTGATAAAACCGGTGTTTCACAGTCGGGAAGGCGGTAAAGGACTCATCCCATATTGAATCTCCGTTCAGATCCCACCTCACGTAGAATTCTTCCTGCGAGGCAGGGAGATTCAGAATATCAACCCGAAAATCAAACGTCTGGGTGGTGAGTCCGCTGTCCGGTTTCAGGACCAATACCCCCTCGGGTTTCCAGATGCTCCGGTCCTTACGGCAACCCGGAACCAGAATAGCCACAACTATTAAAAGCAGAAAAAAGTTCCCGATCGAATATGACTTAGCCATTATTGAAAGTTGAGCTTTTGACTGAAGGCCTTACCTTTCTCAATATCTACCCAGCCACTTGTCCACCAAATACTTAATTGACCACCTGGAAATCCGGCGTACAAACAGGAATCCGCCTGGCAGGTACAGGTAATGCCTGCCTGGTAGAAATATCTTCCCGGCAGCAGGACAAAACTGTATTTCTGTTTGTAATCCGAAACATTGGCCGCATTGCAAAACTGTTTCCGGTAGAGGCTGTCCAGCGATTTTGCCAAACTAAGATCGACCCGGTGAAGGCCTTTGTCAGGCAGATTCAATTTCGGGAGGGTAAAATCGAACTGCACCGAACCGTAGCTGGGATCCGCGATGTTGTCGCCCGGATCTATTAATGGGTTATCCGGATTGCAGGATCCGATGGCACCTATCAGGATCAATATGAATAGTTTAAATCGTTTCATTTCAATTCCCTTTACTGTCCTTTAAATCCCAGAGAGCGTGTCTTTTCACCACGCGCGAGTTCGTCCAGAGTTACCCCGGATAACGATAAATTGGGTACCCGGTTCTCACTCCGCGAAGAAAAAATCCCTATGCCGTTGCCGATATTTGAATACTCCCTAAGATTGGTGAAATTGGTTCCGGTTTCCAGTCCCGACCGGTAGTGAATGCCCAAGTCAGATCCACCGGAGATCATGATAAACTCAACGGATATCACCTCTCTTACGATACCGGTTATCACCGGGATTTCCGTTGCCATTGCGGTAAAAAAAGCAGGCCCGCCCATGGCGTATTCCAGCATCTGATCAGTCTGAAGGTTATAAACTCCCTTGCTGGCGTAATCGGCCGAATTAAATTCCTGTCCGAAGGCCGAGGAATCGCGGTAATAAATCCGGAAGATCATCTGATAAACCCCTGAATTCATGCCCGGAAACCAGCGGATGGTATAGGGCTGACCGGGTTCGAAGTTGATTTTCCGGATCGATAAGGGCAATGGATCGACGATTTGGGGAGATCCGTGAACAATCGTCTTGGCGGAAACCATTTTATCGAGATCGGGAAAATAGACATACAGATGATAAAATTTTCCCGGAACAGGCTTAAATGCTGATGAATACACCCTGAGATTGGTATCCGGGAAAAATCCGGAATCCTTTTTTATGTTGTTATCAGGCTCAAACCGGTAGGTATTTCCCTTTTGGCCATCGGTATATTCCTCCATATACACCTCATGGGGAATATTCCAGACGGTTGAATCGGATTCGGGCGGTTGGTTCATTGCATCCTTACCACCCCGGTACGACCGGCCAATCCTGACGTACTGAACTTCGCTGGCCGGATCCAGCAGGCTGCAGACTATCAGAACAGGCTGGCCGTCAGTATATATATCGATCTCCTGGGTACAGGCAGCAAAACCCGCAGCAAGAAGAACCAGAATGACAAGCTGCCTGGTTGATAGGATCTTTATGGTTAGCAAAGAATTTAGCATATAAGAAATGACTTATCACAAAAAATCAAGCAACATTAAAGGGGGGACAATCAAAGGTAATAAAAATGGATAGCAGTTTTATGGCCTTTTGATTGATTTTTTGCCAAACATTTGGATTATTCAAATCAGGTTCTATTTTTGTACCCGCTTAGCGTGATTGATAAAAATGGACAAACTGAATAAGAATTTGGCCAATTGGTGTTGGCGTTACCCCTCAGGGTGGCGGTAAGCAGCATTGTCGGATTGTTCTCAGTTCAAAGCGGGCATGTTGTTTACAGCATGCCCGCTTTGTATTTTGACAACTCTTAATTTAAACAGATATGACAAAAATTCGCAGAATCGTCCTAACCGAACAAGAGATGCCGAGGCAATGGTATAACCTCGCCGCCGATGTGAAATGTCCGCCGTTCATGAGTCCCAACGGCCCGGTACCACCGGAAGCCTGGGCTCCGGTTTTCCCGATGAACCTGGTAGAACAGGAATACAGCACTCAACGCTGGATCGATATTCCTGAGGAAGTTCTCAGCTTGCTCACCCGCTGGCGCCCGGCACCGATGCACCGTGCCTATGAACTGGAGCGTGCCCTTGGCACCCCGGCCAGGATCTACTATAAGAATGAAAGTTTATCTCCCAGCGGAAGCCATAAACCCAATACGGCCGTTGCCCAGGCCTGGTACAACAAGCAGGCCGGCACCAAGCGGCTAACCACGGAAACCGGGGCCGGACAATGGGGCAGCGCCCTGGCGTACGCCTGTGCGCTCATCGGTCTCGATTGTAAAGTCTTTATGGTCCGCGTCAGTTTCGATCAGAAACCGCTGCCCAAGCTGATGATGCAGACCTGGGGCGCCCAGTGCGTACCCAGTCCGAGCATGGAAACGCAGGCCGGACGGACCGTCCTGGAGCAGGATCCGGATACCCCGGGCAGCCTTGGGATCGCCATCAGCGAAGCCATCGAGGCTGCTGTAACCGATCCCACCGGACAAACCAAGTATTCCCTCGGTAGCGTATTGAACCACGTGATGCTTCACCAGACGATCATCGGACTGGAAGCCAAAAAACAGCTGGAAAAGGCGGGTGAAAAGCTTCCTGATATAGTAATAGGATGTGCCGGCGGCGGCAGCAACTTTGCCGGATTATCGTTCCCGTTCGTGTATGATAAAATCCACGGCTCAAATATCGAGATCATCCCGGTGGAACCTGCCTCCTGCCCCACACTTACCCGCGGCCACTATGTTTACGACCACGGCGATAACGCAAAGATGACCCCGCTGGTTGCCATGTATTCGCTCGGCCATAACTTTATTCCCGCCCCGATCCATGCTGGTGGATTGCGCTATCATGGCATGTCACCGCTGGTGAGCCGGGCTGTTGAGGATGGACTGATGAGCCCGAGGGCCATCAACCAGCTTGAATGCTATGAAGCCGGAATGTTGTTTGCACGAACCGAAGGGATCATCCCCGCACCGGAATCCTGCCATGCTATAGCTGCCACCATTCAGGAAGCCAAAAAGGCGAAGGAAGAGGGCAAGGAAAAGGTGATCCTGTTCAACCTGAGCGGTCACGGCCTGTTCGACCTCCTGGGCTACGAAAAGTTCATGAACGGTCAGCTCACCGATTACGAACTCCCGCAGGAGATCATCGACAAAAACCATGAGGCGCTGGCGGGGTATCCGAGGCCGTAAGAGGAAGACTATAAGACTATAAGACTATAAGACTATAAGACTATAAGACTGTAAGACTGTAAGACTTTAAGAAGGAAGATGCGGAGAACTGGAGCCCTCCCTGTTTCAGGGAGGGTTGGGTGGGTACTTTACGTTTGGAAATCTGACGATAAAACCTACCAATCCAATTTCGCTGTTTTATCAGTCCGATTTCACACATCTTACAGAATAATAGTAAGTTTGACTCGTCATAGCCGGCCTGTTCTCACCTTTTGCTTTATCTATATACCAGACATAAGGAAACCCGCTTGTGGTGAGGTCAGCCAACCAGAATTGAGCTACGGTCCCGAATCCAACTGAATGATGTTCTGTATCAATGTAACCGCTCATCAAAAAATGCAACTCCGAGCTGCCTCCCAATAATAACGGGGCTAATGAGTTGGGAGCTTCCAGATTGACCATTTCCTGAAATTCAGCCTTAGTGGGTAATCTCCACCCCTTTGGACAGCCATTTTTCCCATAACCGTATAGATATAGGCCACCATATCGATCACACAATGTTGGGTCTCCACCATAACACCCCCGCAGAATGCCTGGAGGTTTACCCCCCCCCGATCCCGGTTCAATTTCGATTCTAAGGTTTTCCTGCATCCACCATAGATTTCCAATCCTGACAATTCCATAATAATCCGAAGGGTAACGTCTTTTATCAACTAGCAAGCCGGTTTCGTGCTGACCGGCGTAAATAAAAACGGTGTCAGATGCTATTGCCGAATCTTCATGAGCATCTATTACCTTCAGCCTGACCAGATGCTTTCCAGTCTTGTTGAACTGGTAAAATATTTCCTGAAGATTATTAAACTCGGGTTCCCACTGGCCATCTCCATTGACATCCCATTGATATTTCAAATCCAAAATTGACGTTTCCCGGTCACGGGTTCCGTATGAATGGAAAAAGAAATTTGTTTGAAAATTCCCCACCTTGCTGCCAACCACTAAAACTGCCTGCGGGGGAGAATTCTCAGGAAAGACTTCAATTGTATTAATCGTATCCATATACAAGCCCCGATCATCAGAGACCCGTAGTTTTACCTTAACATTCCCTTCTTGTTTGATTACCCTCTTAAAATAGGGTGATGGCAAATCAATTGCTTCCCAGAGGTTATCATTATAGATATCCCAGGAATAAGTCAATTTCTTGTCTTCGCGGTCCAGGAATTTTGAACCTGAAGCATCAAATTGAAATATATCCGCAACCGTACTAAATCCGCCGTCAGCGGTGAACTGAGGCAGGATGCTGTCATTCAGGAGATCAACTGTCACTAATTTTCTTAACATAGAACTTCTGTTTGTGGGATCTTTGACTTCCACACCGGCGTTGTACTTCCCTACCATTAGGTATTGGTGCAGGATCGCAGAATTCTGATTAAAATCGGTGTCCCAGGTACCATCTCCGTCGAAATCCCATCGGAATGTGAGGAGATTGCTCGAATCTTCATCATCATAAGACTTTGCAGCACTAAAAGAAAACTTCGTATAAATATTAGCCGAATCGGGAAGGATGGATAAATGTACGATGGGTG
>JBBAAF010000211.1:0-5206 GCA_041658425.1 Bacteroidales bacterium
TCCTGAAGGAGGCCGGTGAAAACACCAAGTTACCCGACTGGTATGTCCAGCAGCAGTTGGAACTGGATTACTGGATGGAGAAAACCTATGAAGGTCAGAAGGCTAAACTCAAAAAAGAATTGGACGACAAATTGATCGGATATACCGAATACACAGACAAAATCAAAGCCCTGGATCAGCAAGTGGCTGAAAAACAGTTCCAGCAAATGGAGGATTGGGCCCGGGGAGCTGGTACCATCATGGATGCCGTTACAACTATGTATGAGGCATCAAAGAACCGGGAGCTTGCAGCTGCCGGGCTGACCGACAAACAAAAAGCAGCCATTGAGAAAAAATATGCTGAGCGTCAACAGAAAATTGCCATTGCCCAAACGATTATCGAGGGCGTAATGGAGGTGGCAAGGGTGAATTCCAACGTGGGAGTAAATGCCGATTTGACTCAAACCCTCAGGGCATTCCTGACCGGTGCGGCAATCCTCCGGACCGGAGCAAACGTGGCGCTAATCCAATCCCAGCAATTTGCTAAAGGGAAATACCCGGTTATCGGAGTAAACGATGGAAGAACTTACCAAGCTTCTCTGTTGGGTAATGTCAAGACCGGCTATTACTCAAAACCGACTCTCGGACTTTTCTCTGAACGTGAACCGGAAATCGTGATCGATGGACCCACCACGCGGAATATCAAAGCTAATTTCCCGGAGATTTTGGGTGCAATAAACGCTGCCAGGGTTAACCAATATGCCGGGGGAATGTACCCCGACCTAGGTGGTACCAGCCAGCAGTCGGCTATGCAAATAACCGCCCTACTTCAGGCAAACATGCAGATGATGAGGCAGGTGATCCTGGCTCATGAAAAACCCGGAACCGTAAGCTTTTCTTCCATTCGGAACACCCAGGCCGATTATGACTTCATTAAATCCAAAACGACGATTTAGAAATACAGGCGGTGATCCGAAACCGACAGGAGAATGAAAACTGGAAGATGGCGAGGGTATTCATCGAACACTTCCAAATGAAAAACGGATACCTGAACTATTCAGAGATATCGAAACAACTCAATTTCAATGGAAATCGGACGAGGAATGGTTGTCCGTTCAGTCCGGGGATTGTGAGGAGGTTGGTGGTAATTTCTAAGCAGTTATCAGTTCAATCAGGCAACAAATTGAAATAAACGGGCAACTGATAAACTACCTTAAAAACTGTAACCCACCGCCAGCCCACCAGATGGATGGAAGGCATGGTCATTAGAATATTCATAGAGCGGTGTGAATCCTGCCCTGATGATGAGCCTCCCGTTTGGTTTCTGATATCTGTATCCTAACCGGCCACTGAAAAATCCCTCCCATTCTCGGCGATCCTCTCCATAAACATCATGACCCATTTCCGTTATAAAAACGTGTCCAATTCCTAATTCAATGTGGTGTTTACCGAAAGAAATTAACTCATTAATGCTAATCGGTATCCAGGTCGGGCGGTACCCGGTCGAAGGAGGGTAATAAGAAAATCCTACCTGAGCGGTTGTTTTTAGCCGGTTTCGATTAATGACTACATACTCATAGTTGAGTGAGTATAACATTCCATGACCGAATAATTCAAACTGTACGCTACTGCGGTGACTCAGTTTGTCGTTTTGGGTATTCGTACTTTGAGAAAATGAAGGAATGGTGAATACCACAAGGAGGATAATAAATAATTTGGTTTTCATGGAGTTGAGTGTTTGTGTCCCATAATAACTTGAAGTGATAAGGGTTTGTTGTCCATCTCTCAGAATAATTCGAAAAAACCGGGGTGGCAACAAATCAATCTGGCACCTTTCTGGCATAAACGAAAAAACACTTACCCGTTTGATGAGGTAAGTGTTTCATTTTGTGTGCGCTCCATCAAGGACTTGAACCTTGGACCCTCTGATTAACAGTTAGGGAGTCTTATCATGTCTGATTATTGTCCGTTTTATATCGCTCCATTACTGTAAGATTATGGCAGAAGGTCAAAATCCAACTAGATAATTGTCTGATTTATCTGTCCTTTTTCCTGAGTTCCGCTACTCCTACTTTCAGCCAATAAACCGGAACTCATGATTGACCCTGGACAATTACACTTGATCGAACTCCTTCTTTCCATTGCAGGATTCCTGATCCTGTTCCTGCTTGGAATTATCGGTTTCTGGATTCAGAAATGGATCCGGGCAACCGATGCCCTGACTGAGGTGATCCAAAAACTTGAGATTCATTTTGCATCGACGCAGACCACCGTCGAGGATATCAAAAAGCAGTGTGATACACGTTGCTCTCAGTATGACAAACGGTTAAACAGCCATTCCGAAGTCATCCATACACACTCAACAGACATTGCAGTTCTCAAACAACACCATAAATAGCCATGAAAGTAAGCAAGGATTTTTCGATACATGAATTCGTGCCACCGGCTATCTATGAGCATTTTGTAGATAAGTCAATCTGGTTTATCGATCCAAAAATTGTTCAGATGGCACAGTTTATCCGTGATCGATTCGGAAAACCGATCACGATCAATAACTACCTCACCGGAGGAAGTTATCAGCACTCCGCATTCCGGGATAGTGCCTGCACCATTGGGGCAACGAACTCTCAACACCGCCATGGCCGGGCCATAGACTTTCGCATCCAGGGAATGTCCCCGATGGAAATCCGGGCAGACATCATCAAGAATTTTGAACTGTACCGGGCATCCGGACTGACCACCATCGAAGGCGGCACCCCAACCTGGACGCATATCGATTGCCGGTATACCAATATGGATTCATTATTAATTGTACCCTATAAATAAAAGTATCATGAAAGAAGGCATTGAAAACATCAAGAATTGTGTCGGTTTTGTCCTGGACATTACCGAGGACGTACAGTCGGCCATGAGTGACGGGAAATTCAGTGTTAAGGACACCATCCTTTTCATCGGAGATATCCCACAGGTCCCGAAGGTGATCCGGTCAGCCGCCAAATTTTGGGATGAGTTCCAGGATCTTGACGAAAACGAGCAGGCTGAAATTGTTGCGTTCGTGATTGACCGGCTGAATTGCAATACCGCCAAAGCGAAAGCAATCATCGTTCAGAGCTTCAAAACAGCCATGTCGATCAATGATGTAGCACGGGATGGTATCGCTCTGGTGAGGATCATCAAAGCAGCTTAACATGTGGAAGCTGCTGAAATACTTCCCGGTTTTCCTGAAATACCTCATCAACGTAGGTCCGTTAGTTTACGAGACCGCCAAGTGGGGTTTTAAAATCGTTCGTGAATTCAAGACCAAAAAGGAAATCAAACCCCCGATAGAACCGCCGGTCGGGGATCCGGTAACCAAACCGGACCTTAACCCGGGCTAATATACTTCTCTGCTCATAGGTTACCCAAGAGCCGTGACCAACCGAAACGGGTTGCGGCTCTTTTTACTGTCCTTTTATTCTGATCGCTTCCATAATAGAATTGTCCTGTAAAACTCACTGATGCTGACCGTTCTCAAATCGCCTCCTTTGGTTGCTCTGACCGGAAACCCGGTCCGGTTCCAATTGCAATCTGACAACTTTCTGGAGCAAGTTGGTTCCAGGATTTTTTTCGTCATGCAGTTCGCCAATTATGGTAGCGGGTTCGAGGATGATTGGATTGAATTCAGATGGAACGCCAAAGTGGTACGGTTTACTTGTAAACCCACGCCTGATGATTCGGGTACACAGATCTTTGATAATTCCGGGAACAGTTCAACGGAGGATTGGTTTGAGAAATTTTTCAAATCCATTTCCCTGAATTACTATCTCTCCAATGACTTCACCATCACGAAGGAAGGGCTTTCGGTAGTGCTGGAAGCCAAAGAAATGGGAGATCAATATGCCATCGATTGGGAATGTTCCTGGACATCGGAATTAAAACCTTTGGCTGGCATGAGTGGCCGAAACCAAATTGCCAGACCATTCTACAAATTAGGAATGCAAGTCATGCTTGCCTCGGGGGATACCTGGGTAAAAATCGGGGAAGATATTCATCCGGTCAATGATTTAGGGATCACCACCTTTGATATCCACCGCCTGTTTGATGATCATGTGTATCCGCTGTTTCAATTCCCGGAGCCTACAACCCCATTGATGCTGGCCCGCCCGAATGCCTGCCGGGAATATCGGGTCCGTTACTTTGAACAATATGGAGGGGATCTCACTGCCCGGGCATTAACCGAATCTAATTCATTTTACGTTCTTTCTGCCGGGATTTCAGGTCTTCAAGAGGCAGTTTACAACCATGGTAACACCTCTTTTTGGGCAAAACTCCAATACAACAATTACTTTTTGACTTGGCAGCCGCTTGAAAAGCTGGTTACCAGGGATCAAACCGAAAAGCTTTTCTTCCTTCTGCAGGAGCCAACACCTTTATTGGTTCTCCGGATATCATTCCGTTTTAAGAATAGTACCGGAAGTTCATCTTATCCCATTTTCTCAATAGATGATCCAACCGTAAAAACCGTATATGAATTGACTTGTACTCCATCCGTGATGCAGGTTCCCGGCTGGGAAACGGATGAGCTCGAGTATTACCAGGTGTGGATGGAGAATGCTGATATGGAACGATTAAGCGAGATCCGCACATTCCGCTTTGATTATGAATATCATGAGAATGAACGATTGTTTTTCTTTCAAAATTCTCTCGGAGGGTACGATACCATCCGGTTCACCGGGGACCAGGAAGATTCCCTGGAATACGATCGTGTTTTATATAACTCGGTCCTGGGATCTGATTTCACGGAAATGGATCACCACTTCTCTCAATTATCCGCTACCGAAACCCGCAAGTTTAAAGCCAACACCGGATGGGTAACCCCGGAAGCCACCGCTTGGATACGGGATTTTTTCCTATCAAAAAACGTGTATCGATTATCAGGAGGGAAACTCATTCCAGTAATTATTATTACCACCACACAAGCTGCTCATCGCAAGGATAAAGAGGAATTATTCTCCATAGATTTTGAATATACCCAGTCCTTTTCAAATGACAACTATTCGCGTGAAATCGTTGCAGCTGATCTGAATAATGACTTTAACGGTGACTTTGTAAACCAGTAATCATGGCAATATTCACGATACTGGCTCTCAAAAACCGGATAACCGAACGCATCCACGCCAACCGCTCGAGAAGCATTACCGGGGTGGATCTTCAAGAGATTCTCCATGATATAATTGATTCTCTGTTC
>JBBAAF010000212.1:0-5023 GCA_041658425.1 Bacteroidales bacterium
TGGCCGATGCCATCGGTGTCAGTGCTACTCCGCCGGCCAATCCCAGTGTCCGGTTAATGAATTCTCTGCGATCGGTTTTCATAGTTTTCGGTTGTCAGTTATCAGTTTTCGGTAATTAATCTATAAAATTGGGTAAAAATTTGCAATTTCAAAATGGGATAAAACAGCCTTTGATTGATTCTGAGGATGAGCAGATCGGGATCGAAGCATTGGCGGTAGGGCGACTCCCTGTCGTACTGCAGCATGTTTTAGGTAGTGGGCACGTATCAGGGGGCAGTTACTTGTGGATTGTCGTTGGCGATTAGCCTGTTGCACAGTGCCCTAAATTAATTTGCACGAGTTTAGACATTGTAGAGAGCCAAAATGGATTCTCTTATTAATTGCCACTAGCTTTAGCTAGTGGATCGAAATGAATATCAGTTAATTATGGCCTTTAGGCCAAATATTTCCTTAACATTTCGATCAAATCAAGTTAAGGGATTGAAGAAATTGGGCTGAAGCCCATAAATCATTGTTAGCCAACCTGATCCACTAGCTAAAGCTAGTGGCAATTGAGAATCACACCCTGGTAGAGGATACCAGATACCCGAAACCTAATATCATCAAGCATAATTTCGTATTTTCAAACCATGAAAAACCGCACGCTTCTTCTGGCCGCTTCACTTATGTTTGCCACCCTTCAGGGTCAGAATTACGACACGAAATCCCCCTTGCCGAACGCTAAGCCGGCAAAGGCCGCGGAAAAGATCAACCCGAAAAAATCCGCGGTTGAGAATGTGATCATCGTATATAAAACGCATTTCGATATCGGATATTCCTCCACGGTTCACGATGTGGTTCATGAATATCGCACGGAGATGGTGGACCGGGTACTGGAGGCGATCGAGAAGAATAGCCATCAGCCCAAGGAAAATCAGTTTGTGTGGACCGTTTCCGGATGGCCGATGAAACAGATGCTGTGGGAAGGTCAGGCCCCGGAGCGCCGGCAGAAAATCGAGCAAGCCATTCGCGACGGTAACCTGGTGGTTCACGCCTATCCGTTTACCACGCATACGGAAACCGCGGAAATGGAGGACCTGGTGCGTGGTCTTAATATCTCCTCGACCATATCCCGCCAGTTTGGACAACCGTTATCAATCAGCGCTAAAATGAGCGATGTGCCTGGACAGTCGTGGTTTACCCCGACACTCTTTGCGAATGCCGGCATTAAGTTTTATCACATGGGCGGACCGGTGGTGAACATGGAGCATGGATTGCCACTCATGTTCTGGTGGGAAGGTCCTGACGGCTCACGGCTGCTGACCCTGTATAACAATGGGTACGGAAGCGACCCGCTGCCGCCTGACAATTGGCCATACAAAACATGGATATATATCAGTATGACCGGCGACAACCAGGGCCCTCCCGAACCGGAAACAGTGAGCAGGGATCTGGCCTTCTATCGCAGCAAGGGTATCAAAGTCCGGGTGGGGAAGATGGACGATTTTGCGGAACTGGTTATGAAAGAGGATCTGAGCCAGCTGCCGGTTGTTCGCAGTGATATCGGCGATGTTTGGATCCATGGTCCGATGAGCCAGCCCGCCGCCAGCAAACTGGCACAGAATATCCGGCCCGAAATCGGCGGAGTGGATGAACTCACAACGCTGGAAAAGTGCTGGGGAATTTTCATTCCCGATATCCGGGCGACAGTAGCCAAAGCTTATGAAAAGAGCATGCTTTACAGTGAACACACGTGGGGATTGGCCAATCAACATTACCTCAAAATGTCGTTTGGTCCCGATTGGGATGCCCTGTGGGCACAAGGTCTACCCCCTCAGTACCGGATGATGGAGGATTCATGGAAGGATCATGCCAATTACATCAATTCTGTGCAACAGCTTGTTGCAGAACCCTATGCTGATGCAATTGCCACTCTTGCCGATAACGTCAGCGTGAAAGGCCCCCGCATCGTGGTATACAATCCATTGCCCTGGAAGCGCGATGGGGAGGTGGTGATGGACACCCGCATCCTGCCGGCATTCAATTCGCTTAAGCCATTAGATGGGGGCTCAGCCGTGCTGGTCTCACACGAGTATCCGGCCCTTGAGGACGCTGCTCCTGTTACCCGGTTTTTCGTAAAAGATATTCCCCCGATGGGCTACCGGACCTTTGTCGCCTCACAGGAAAATCCCGTAGCCGCTGAATTGAAGGTGGACGAAAAAACCGGCATCATCGAAAGCCCCTATTTTAAAGCCACTTTCGATGCCAGACACGGCCGTATCGCAAGTTTGATTGATAAGCGATCAGGACGTGAACTGGTTGATCCGGATGCACCTCAGGGTTTCGGCCAATATCTGTACGAACGTTTTGGCTATAAGGATCTTGCGGACTGGCTCGCCAAATCACTTTATCCGCAATACGTTGCGCACCGGTTTGCCTTTGTGGCCTATGATATGCCAAAGGACAGCATTTACCGGTCGGCTTTGCCTGAGAACATGACCCTCACGGTAAAGAAAAGTCCAATTGATGTTTCGGCGGTGATGACCGGCACTATCCCCGGTCCGGGACAACCACAGAAAATCTCTATCCGCCTCACCCTGCCGGCCGGCACACCGGTGGCCGACCTTGAAGTCAGCTGGCAAAAGCAGCCCGACGGCTGGCCCGAAGCCGGCTGGATCTGCCTGCCCTTCAAAATCGATAATCCCAGATTCCGTCTGGGTCGCCTGGGTGCCGACATGGATCCCGTTAAAGACTTCAAGGTGGACAACTCAAATTACTATATGTCGTGGATCAATACCGGCGTTGCGGTATATGATGGCATCTCGGGCGCCGGGGTCGGGCTTTGCTCCGAAGATTCACCCGTGGTGAGTTTGGGTATGCCAGGAGAATACCAGTTCGACAAACGCTATGAACCATCGAAGCCATATGTTTATATCAATCTTTACAATAACCACTGGCGCACTAATTTCGTCGCCTGGATCGGCAATGGCGAGCGGATGAGTTCGCGGGTTCGTCTGTGGGCATTCGACAAATTCAACCCCGAATCTGCTCTTTATACCCCCGCTATGGAAGCCCGGGTCCCACTAAAAGTCGGCCGGTCGAGAAGCAACCCGGGTACCTTGTCCGTAACTCAGGCAGGTATCATCCTTTCGCGTAAGGGAGTAGCCCTCACCGCCTTCGGTCCCAACCCCGATGGCCCCGGCACCGTGCTTCGCGTATGGGAACAAAGCGGTATCACCGGTAATATTGAAATCACGCTTCCCTCCGGTTCTAAATATACCATCGCAACTCCGGTAAATCTCCGTGGTGAAAAGATCGCAGACCCGGTTAAGATCAATAACGGCAAACATGCGTTAAGATTGAAGGCTTATGGACCGGCGAGTTTTATAATTTCGAATAAATAAATAATTGGAAAAATGAGAAAATTTATATTCCCCCTTCTCTTTGCATTGATTCTTTCAGGATGTCGGCATAGGGATTCCAACAGCCAAGAATCGTTATTTACTATTATACCAATTAAAGCGGGCACTTCCATTGACACTAATCTGTCAGAATTTGCTTCAAGCATTGATTATATCAGGCTTGAAACAAACCCCGACTGTCTTGTTGGCTCAATTTCAAGATTTGTGATATTTAAAGATAGGATTTACATGTGGGATGGCAGAGCTAGAGCAACCATTTTTTGTTTTGATATTCATGGTAAATTCATTTACAAAATCCAGAGATCTGGCAAAGGACCTGGGGAATATATTGGCGTTTATGACATGTATATCGATGAAAGAAAGGAACAGATAGTACTGTACGATGCATCTCAGGCAAAAATAATTAGATATTCTATTAATGGTGAGTTCGTTGAAGAGATTCAGCATATTTTACTTCCAATGGCGATTGCAGCTTACGATTCAGATTCATATTGGTTTTACACCATGGGCTCTGTGAAACTTGCGGGAATTACGCCTCTGCACAATCTGCTTAATGTTGGGAAAGATGGGAAGACCGTATTGTCCAGTCATTTCCCATTTAATCCTAACCTGGATAATCTGCTGCATCGTGCATTTAACAACGACAACGGCTATCTCACTTTCTGCTATTCATACTGTGACACAATCTATAGGATCAAAAATTCGGAAATCCATCCGTTTGTTTTTATAGACTTTAATAAGTCAAACCTTATTAAACAGTTAAGTCGCTATAGCCCAGCACAAAAAAATGAGCGCGATCAGATTATAAACAATAAGGATTTTGCAGATATCAATGATGTTTTAGTGTCGGACCAGTATTTATTCGCCAGTTACGCGAGTTCTTCTTTTATGAGTAAAGTCCTATATTCCTTTTCAACCCAGAAGCTCTTTCATATCAGAAATCTGGTCAATGATATTGATGAAGTTCCTTTTAATTTCTTTCCGAAAAAACTATCGAAAGGGAAAGCATATCTGACAATAAACCCCTTGGAAATTGTCGAGCTGTTTTCTAAAAACGCGAAATCTGGTGGAAAAACGATCCCAAAAAGTCTGAATGACATCAAGATTGATGACAACCCAATAATTGCTATAATCCAACTTAAAGATTTCTGATAAACAGGGGATGGCGGTATTGGGTATCGGATTTCGTATATCAGGTATCTGGCTGATAATAAATAGAGTACCGGGGTCATGAAAAAATGCTCAAGAGGACATTCGCCGACAGGAATATGGCGCTGGGCCGGAGAACGGCACACCCACACCCAATCCCACTCCCTCTTTCTATCTGTTAATTAAATGTTTGTAGGGGCGACCCTTGCGGTCGCCCGAATATAGGGTGGGCGATTACAATTGTCGTTCGGATATGTGGATGGCGACTACTATGGTCCACGCAGTATTATGGCATTCGACTACGATGGTCGGTCCAGGGTAAATGTGGGCGACCGCAAGGGTCGCCCCTACAATAAAACCTTATCCCCGAGGTGGGTGTGGGATTGGGTGTGAGTGTGGGTGTGAGTGCACTTGTCATCCCCGCGGAAGTGGGGCGGCGACGCCGTAGAGACGCATATATGCGTCTCTACAAA
>JBBAAF010000213.1:0-5019 GCA_041658425.1 Bacteroidales bacterium
CCAATCCATTTTTTTAAAAATAGTAAGTCTATTATCACTCCTGTTAGAAAACCTGCAGAAACAAAATATAATACGTTGTCATTTTGGGGAAAATAGTACCACATAGTCACTGACAAAAAAGTCAAAAGGATTGGGAAAATAGCTCCCAAAAACAATCCAAATATCAGTTTGTCTAAAATATGTTTCATAACCATAAATTTAAGCCATTTCCCAATACCGTGCAAGCCCTGCAGGCTTGTGCGAAGTGATTGGGTTACATCCCGTAACCGCCGGTGGCGGAGCCAAACCGGCCCTTCCTCTATCTGAATCTGATACTTCGGAAGTCGGAACTCTAAATTCGAATCTCATCATTCAACCTTCATGAACTTTTTTGCCAGCTGTTTGATGTCCTTAACTTCCAGTACGTTGCGGGAATACCCGTATAAAGCTGAGTTAATCATGGAAAGGCCCAGGTCCTTCAGGGTGGTTATATAGTTTGGCAATAAGAGGCGAATAACCGGAATGAGCCAGGCATTCATGCAGGACTCCTTCACCAACCATACCGGTTGAGCCGGTAATGATGACTTTCAGTTTTTCCATTTCAGTTTATTGGATTATAGTCGAAAAAATGCACAGAATTTTCGGATTTCCAAACTTTTCGATCAACATTCCCATGCTTCGGTTGCCAATTTCACGCACTGTTTCCGGCGGGAGATTGAAAGGAAAAATCGGATTCATGAAAAGCCGTTGTTATATAATCGGTTAACTTTCATATATATTTGCACACATGAAGGCACTGAATTAAATTATCTTACACAATGGTATGGTATTAACTCAAATCAGTAATTTATGAAAACACTTGCCTGTCGTTACCTGTTAATAAGCCTAAGTTTACTGGCCGTCAGCGCACCAGCCCAAATGCTGGATAAGAGATTGGATAAGATTGAAAGCGCGATCAAAGACAGTGTTAAAACGAATGAAAAAGAAAAGGATACGCCTGATGCCGGGCAAGATGCCGTTCAATCCAACCAGGCAGCATTGCAAACCTACTCTAAGTACGATTTTATCCCTGGTGAAAAGGTCATTTTTTATGATGATTTTTCACAGGATAATATCGGCGATTTCCCCGCTCTTTGGAATACCAATGCTTCGGGTGAGGTGGTGAATACTCTTCCGATTATGACACCTATGGTGAAGGAGCGTATTCATTGAGTGGGTCGAAGGACTTTTTAATTATCAAAAACACTAAATATCATATTGCTTTCTGGGTTCAGAAGCAGCGCCTCCGTTTGTATATCAATGAAAACAAAGTTTTTGATGTTCCTAAAGGCATGCCGGAAGGCTTTAAATATAATATTTTAAGGTTTGAGATGGGCGGTGAATCATCTCCCCTGATATCAAACTTCAGGGTTGCAGCCGGTTTGCCCGATATGCGCAATAAACTGATCACAGAAGGGAAGCTGGTGACCTATGGTATTTATTTCGATGTGAATTCCGATAAAATAAAACCCGAATCTTTTGGCACGCTCAAAGGGATTGCTGCTGTACTGAATGAGACTCCGGATGTAAAGGTCAGAATTTTCGGCCATACCGATTCCGATGGCAATGATGCTGCAAACCTCGACCTGTCGAAACGGAGGGCCGCATCTGTTAAAAATGAACTCAGCAAAAACTTTGCGATTGATGCTTCCCGCATGGAGACCGATGGCAAAGGCGAGAGCGAACCTGTTGCACCAAACGATAACCTAACCAACAAGGCACTAAACCGTAGGGTTGAATTTATTAAATTATAGGAAGATTTTAAGCAGATTCTTAACCTGATGAAAAGGCTAATGTGCTCGCAGACAATGGTTTTGTCCGCCCTGACCGGATGGATGCTCCTGTTTTCGGGCTGCACAAAGGAACCCGAAGGGCCTGTCTCAGGTAAGTTTATCGACAGCCGGGATCAGCAGGAATACCAATGGGTCATTATTGGCACCCAAACCTGGATGGCCGAGAACCTGGCCTATCTGCCTGCAGTGAGTCCTCCCCTGGCCGGTTCTGATACTACCCCATACTGTTATGTTTTCAGATATGAGGGCTCGAACATTGCTGCCGCCAAAGAGTGGGAATACTATTCAGCCTATGGAGTTTTCTATAACTGGCCGGCAGCTATGAACGGGGCCGACAGCAGCAACTACATTCCCAGCGGTGTTCAGGGGATTTGTCCGGAGGGCTGGCATCTGCCTTCCGATGGGGAGTGGGATATTCTGGTTAACTTTCTGGGCGGGGAATATGCAGCCGGAAAGAAAATGAAATCCACCAAGGACTGGAACAACTACAATGGTGAACCCGGCGAAGGCGATAATTCGAGCGGTTTTAATGCACTTGCTGCGGGTTCCCGGCACAACGGAGGCGGGTTTTACAACCTGGGATTCAATGCACTGTTCTGGTCATCAACCGGTTATGATGAATATAGCACCTGGTATCGCTACCTGGGATACTTTCACAATGGAGTCTACCGCTACTATAGCAATAAAAGATACGGATTTTCTGTACGGTGCGTAAGGGATTCATTATAGAGACGGATCATGATCCGTCTCTATGCAGACCGGCATAATGTTTAAGAGACGCATGTGATGCGTCTCTACGGTCTATCGATCTAACGTTCTTTTCGTTCTCCCGTCCTACCCTTTTCGTGAAATGGAATTCATTTTTTCGAAGTCAATGATCTCCACTTGTCTGTCTTCGATTTTGATCAGGCCCTCTTCTTTAAATTCTTTGAGGATGCGGCTGACAGATTCTTTGGTCATGCTGGTGAATTCGGCCAGCTCCTGGCGCGTGAGGATCAGTTCAAAAGGGTTTGCTTCGAAAATGGTTTTTTGCAGAATGAGCAAGGCCTCGGAGATACGGCCGGCCATATTTTTCTGGTTCAGGCTGCGAATGCGGTTATAGAGCATAATAGCCCTTTCACCGATATTTTTGTAAAACCGTTTGGCAAAATCAGGGTTGGTATCCATCAACCGGTGCAGCTGCTGAATTTCCAGATAGCAGGTGTGGCATTCCGATAGGGCAATCACGGAAAAATGATAGCGGTTATCAACAAATAAACCCGGACCGGTGAGTATGAAAACCGGTTTCTCGATCGAAATGATGATGTCTTGCTCTCCTGATGTCTCTAATACCACCTTAACCAGTCCTGCGTTCAGGCTCACCAGGTGAGAAATCGGTGCCCCCTGTTTGGCAATCACTTCACCAGTCCGGTAAGTAGTGTCATATTTGGCCTCGTGGAGTATCTCCATTTCACTATGATTCAGAGCCTGAAAAGCATCGCATTTCTGCAGGCAGTGCAGGCAGGAGTCTGGTGTTTGAGGTTGTGTCATCCTTTTTTCATAATTTCAAAGCGCTAATATATAGAATAATGATATAAATCAAAGAAACGATGATATAAATCAAAGCTTCAAAGATATAAATCAGTCAATAAGTGAAATAATTCCAAGCTTACATGTAAACATATCAATATGTCAAATCTTTCTGTTTAATTCATAACAGGTACTTTTCAACCAAACTATCAACAAATTTTCAACTGTATGAAAAAACTAGGTTATTTTTTAAGTATCAGCGCGTTAGCGATTTTCGCACTGGTTGTTCTTTTCCCGGCTTGCGAAGGTACGGAGGGTCCGGCCGGTAAAGATGGATTGGATGGGAAAGATGGTAAGGATGTAAACGCATTCTGTGTTAAGTGTCACAATCAGGCAACTTTTTCCGCAGTAGAGGCTCAGTTTGAAACCTCCCTGCACAATGAAGGACACACCTGGACAGCTACCAACTATGGAGGAAGGAACCCATGTGCAATGTGCCACTCATACCAAGGTTATGTGGAGACAAAACTGACCGGTAGGGATAGTATGTCTGCACCGGCAAGAATTCCTGTAGCTCTGCAGTGCGATGCTTGCCATGATTTCCACGGAACACTCGATTCCACCGATTTTCCGAACTATGCACTGGGCCACACTGAGCCTGTTAGTTTGATTTTCGACAATCACAAAAGCACCATCGATTTTGGCAATTCATCGAATGCTTGTACCTATTGCCATCAGGCACGTTCTTCGAGTGAATTCCCGCTGCCACTTACCGGTGACACCACTTATGCTATCACCAATTCACGTTTTGGACCACACTATGGAGTTCAGGGCAATCTGCTCAATGGATCCCAGGGATGGGAATATGCCGGTTCTATGGCTTACACCAATACCAACCACAAAGGCGTTGCTACTTGCGCAATGTGCCACATGGCTAAAGGCGAAGGCACCGAAGTGGGTGGTCACACCTGGAGGATTAAGAACGAAGATGGTTCAAAGGTGAACCTGACTGGCTGTAAAAAATGCCATACCGATGCAACTTCAACCGATGTCAACGGCAAACAGACTGAAATCGCCGGTTTGTTGGGACAACTGAAAACCAAGCTTATCGAAAAGAAACTGCTGAATGCTGACACTGGTCTTGCATGGCCTTATAATAATGCCAGCGGAAAAGGTGCACGTTGGACCCTGAAAGAAGCCGGTGCATTCTTTAATTACAAAATGGTTAAAGAAGACCGCAGCTCGGGTGTTCACAACTACAAGTATGTCAAAGCACTGCTCGTCAATTCATTGGGCGCACTCAACTAATAGGATGATTTTATTAAACGGAAGGCTCTAACTCGTTTAGAGCCTTTTGTTTTTTTGTATTTTGGCAAAAAATTAAAAGGAGGAAAAATGAAAATCAAAAAATTGGCAACCCTTTTTATCGGGGTTCTGATGATCGGGATGGTATCATGCGAATATGTAACCATCGAGCCCAAAGATGTAGTTATTCCGGATACTCCGGTTAGTTTTAAAACTGATGTTGAACCCATTTTCACACAGTTAAACTGTACTCAGTGTCATCCGGCCCTTCATCAACCGGATTTGGCAGTGAATAAAGCTTATGCTTCGTTGACCAGCTTGAACATGGTGGATACCCAGAATCCTGCAGGCAGCAAGTTGATGCAATATATTAATGCCGGTCATAATACGGCCG
>JBBAAF010000214.1:0-5002 GCA_041658425.1 Bacteroidales bacterium
CCTTTGGGCCCGGTACCGGGATGATTCAGATCTGCAAAAAAACCTGAAATCAATGACCCAGAACCGGTTAGATAACCGGCGCGGGTATTACGGTACCATCGGTGACCAGTGTGTGATCAAAAACTCGCTCATCCTGAAAGATGTGAAAATTGGCGCCTGCTGTTATATCAAGGGAGCCAATAAGCTGAAAAATATTACCATTAATTCATCCGATGCGGAACCTACCCAAATAGGGGAGGGGGTTGAACTGGTTAATGGGATCGTCGGATATGGCTGCCGGATTTTTTATGGCTGCAAGGCAGTGCGGTTTATCCTGGGAAACAATTCAAACCTTAAATACGGAGCCCGGCTGATCAACTCTTTTCTGGGGGATAATTCCACGATCTCCTGTTGCGAGGTGCTGAATAACCTGATATTCCCTGCCCACGAGCAGCATCATAATAATTCCTTTCTGGTTGCCGCTGTTGTGATGGGTCAGAGTAATGTGGCCGCAGGTGCCACAATCGGTTCCAATCATAACAGCCGGGCCAACGACAATGAGATCCAGGCGGGCAGGGGATTCTGGCCGGGTTTATGCACCAGTCTCATGCACTCCAGCCGGTTTGCCTCCTTTACCTTGCTGTCAAAGTCGGATTATCCGGCGGAGATGGATATCCGGCTGCCCTTTTCGCTGGTCAATAACAATAAATCAAAAGATCAGTTAGAAATAATCCCCGCGTATTGGTGGCTGTATAATATGTATGCATTGGCGCGGAACAACCGGAAGTTTCAAACTCGCGACAAGCGTCTGCAGAAAATCCAGCACATCGAATTTGATGCCCTTGCACCCGATACCGTTGAAGAGATATTCGAGGCCTGCCGCTTACTGGAAATCTGGACGGCCAAAGCCGGTACATCTCCAGATGTTGAAGTGCTGGGGGAGGGGATGGAGAAATCGAAGCGAAAAGTGGTCATAATCAAGGCTCCTCAGGCTTATGGAGCTTATCGCGATATGCTGCATTACTATGCCATGAAGAACCTGCTGCAGTACAGGACCGATCATCCTGAAGCCGCTTTTTCATCAATGTGTGCAGAACTGAAAGGGGAACGCATCACGGAGTGGGTCAATCTCGGGGGCCAGCTGATGCCCGCTCAGGAAGTTGACACTCTGCGTTCGGATATCGGATCGGGCAGGTTAACCACCTGGGAAGAGATTCATCAGCGCTATGATAGTCTTTGGGCGGTCTATCCGCTTGAAAAGCAAAAACATGCATTTGCCATCCTACAAACCCTTTACGGAACCAATCGCCTAACGGAGGAACAATGGCAATCGGCAATAGACAAGGCGGTTGTCATCCAGCAATACATCTGCGACCAGGTTTATTTATCGAGGAAAAAAGACTTCGACGATCCCTTTCGCAAGATTACTTACCGCAACGCCGCCGAAATGAAAGCGGCGATCGGGACGGTTGATGACAACGAATTCATCCAAATGGTACGCGTAGAGACGCATAATTGCGTCTCCGCACTGAGGCAATTGGGAGTAAGTGACAAGTAACGCAATAGCACTTGTCATCCCCGCGAAGGCGGGGATCCCTTGACGCTACTCCGAGTCTTATAAAATGGGAAAACCTTGCGAACCAGCCCCTTGAAGAATTCCTTCACCATTCGTTCCATAAATTCCCTCGATGAGTACAATCCGGAGAACAACAGGATCAGCGCGACCTGCAGGAGTCGCAATGGGCCGAGCCCTTTTTGAAAGAGGATAACGGTGTTGGATGGTTCCAACAGGATCAGGTTTCGAAGAGAGGGTCGGGAGGTGACCCAGGAGAAATCGGGAGAGATCAAGCCGGCTTTACGTGCTTCTTTTTCGAGACGGGTGCCGGGATAGACTTTAAGGCCAGGTGTAACGGCGTAGAAATCAATGTATTTTCTGTGTTTTCGGATGAACCGGATATCCTGTTTGCATTCCCGGAAGGTTTGTCCGGGATGGCCGAAGGTGAAGAATACTTTTGCAAGAATCCCCAGTTCCCGGCAATCAGCCAGTACTTTCAGTGCTTGTTCAGTACTAATCCCCTTAGCTATTTTCTTTAGTCTTTCATCGTCGGAAGTTTCGAGTCCCATATTGACATAGTAACAGCCGGCCTCTTTCATCGTCCGTAGCAGTTCGATATCAACCGTATCAGCCCGGATTTCGCATTCCCATTTCAAATTGAATGGCCTGACGGTTTCACAAAAAAGGAGCACATGGTCACGACTGGCCGTGAAGGTGCTGTCGAACACCTTGATCCCGTTGAATTTTCGGCGCTTCAGCAAATAAGCAATCTCCAGGCCGACTTGTTCCATTGGCCTGTATCTGACGCCTCCGTAAACCACAACTGCGCCCGGCAAAGCCTGTTTGACTTGTCGGGCGATGCGGAAACTCTTCATCCTTGAAGGGGTAGTTCCACCAATCCCAACGATTCGGGGTTGCCAATCAAGCAAGTCGTTCCGGAAATTTCCATGATAATGGTTGAAATCGATTATCCTGACTGTGTAGCCAGCTTCCTTAACAACCGTTCCGATACTCAGCAATCCAAGGGGAACCATTGATTGGAAGAGGCGGAGACCGTCATCTGGGTATGTGAGGAGGATCTGCATTGGCAGGGTAAATATAACATTTTGGGTGAAAAGACGGAAGACGGAAGACAGAAGACGGGGAGACCTTGAGACGGAAGTCCGTGAGCAGGTCAGATGGTGATAATGCCACCAGGATTTCATTTTCATGGCAGGCAATACTTAAATGGCAGAGAAAGCAAATGCCATAAAAAGTGATAAATTTGTGCGAAATCATTAACCAACCACAAATGTTCAACCTTAATATATTTATAGCGGAGCATATAACGCACCGTACGGAAAGTCTTTTTGCGGGTGATCTGAAGCGCAATCAGTATATTCTCAGCCGGGAGATCAGCGGAAAATCTGTCCTGGTGATCGGCGGTGCCGGTACGATCGGATCCTATTATATCAAGGTATTATTGCGTTATGAACCGGCCAAACTCATCGTGGTGGATATCAGCGAGAACGGTCTTACCGAGCTTACCCGCGACCTGCGCAGCAGCTATGGGGTAAAGGTGCCTGATGTGTACAAAACCTACCCGGTGAACTTCGGGGATCCGGTATTTGATCGGATTTTTCAGGGCGAGGGTCCTTTTGATATCGTCGCCAACTTCGCCGCCCACAAGCACGTCCGCTCTGAAAAAGACGAATATTCAATAACTGCATTACTGGACAATAACGTCATTAAAGCCGAACGCCTTCTTAACCTCCTAACCTCCTCACCTCCTAACCATTTCTTCTGTGTAAGCACCGACAAAGCAGCGAATCCCGTCAATATAATGGGTGCCAGCAAAAAAATAATGGAGGAGGTGATCATGGCCTATTCGGGTAAGTTCCCGATCACCACGGCCCGCTTTGCCAACGTAGCCTTCTCGCAGGGCAGTTTGCCCGATGGGTTTATACATCGCATCACCAGGCAGCAGCCCCTCTCGGCCCCATCCGATGTTAAGCGTTACTTCGTTTCGCCCGAAGAGTCAGGTGAGATCTGCCTCCTTGCCTGCATCCTCGGCAAATCCGGTGACATCTTCTTCCCCAGGCTCGAAGAACCCCAGATGATGACCTTCTCCGAGATCGCTATCGCCTTCTTGCAGGAACACGGATTTGAGCCCGTGATATGCGCTACCGAAGAGGAAGCAAAGCAGTTGGCTTATGAAATACACTTGTCATTCCCGCGTAGGCGGGAACCCCTTGACGCTACTCCGAGTCATTCCTATCCCGTCTATTTCTTTCAATCAGACACCTCCGGCGAAAAGGCCTACGAAGAGTTCTATACAGAAGGTGAAGATGTTGATTTTGAGACGTATGAATCTCTTGGAGTCATTAAAAATGCTCCACGCAGGTCGCTGGCAGAGATCCGGCAGGTGATCGGTTTACTGGAAGAAACTCTCCGCCAGCCGGGCATCACTAAAGCCGAAATCGTGACCATATTGACGCGGCTCATACCTGGTTTTGATCATATAGAAACGGGGAAAAGCCTTGATTCTAAGATGTAATTTTTCATACTTCCACAAATTGACACAAAAGAGGACGCAAATTATTGCACAAATTTTTAGGAGAGCTCTCTTAAAATTTGTGTAAATATTTGTGATCTTTTTAGTGGAAATTTGTGGATAATAACACGCAACCCCATGTCAAAATCTGCCTTAATTACCGGCGTCACCGGACAGGATGGCGCCTATCTGAGCGAGTTCCTGCTGAAGAAAGGATATACAGTGCATGGCATTAAGCGCCGTGCATCGATGTTCAATACGGAACGGATCGATCATATTTACGAGGATCCTCACGTTGAAAATCAGCGCTTTGTGCTGCATTACGGGGATCTTACCGACAGCATGAACCTGACCCGGATTATCCAGGAGGTTCAGCCCGATGAGATCTACAACCTGGGGGCGATGAGTCATGTTAAGGTAAGCTTTGAGAGTCCGGAATATACGGCGGATGCCAACGCCTTAGGAACCCTGCGCGTGTTGGAGGCCGTGAGGTTGTTGGGCCTGTCCGACAAAACCCGGATCTACCAGGCTTCTACATCCGAGCTGTACGGACAGGTACAGGAGGTTCCACAGTCAGAGTCGACGCAGTTCTATCCGCGGTCGCCTTACGGTGTGGCCAAGCTGTACGGTTTCTGGATCATTAAGAATTATCGCGAAGCCTATGGAATGCATGCGTCCAACGGCATCCTGTTCAACCACGAATCCCCGATCCGGGGAGAAACCTTCCTGACACGGAAGGTAACCCGCGCTGTTGCCCGCATCGCCCTGGGTCTGCAGAATACCCTTTGGATCGGAAACCTCAATGCGCAGCGCGACTGGGGCCATGCGAAGGATTATGTGCGCGCCATGTGGCTGATGCTTCAGCAGGATCAGCCGGATGATTACGTGATTGCAACCGGTGTAACAACGTCGATCCGGGACTTTGTGCGGATGGC
>JBBAAF010000215.1:0-4996 GCA_041658425.1 Bacteroidales bacterium
TTCAGTTTCCTGGTTTTCAGATCCATCACCCAATAATCGCCTTTGGTATTATAACGCCAAACCCGTTGGGTATTAGTAAAAATCATTAATTTGGTTGCATCATCCGACCAGATATAATCGGAAATCCCAAGCGGCGCATTTTTGCCTTCGGGGATTAACTCTGATGATTTAACAAGAATGGTTCTGGCTCCGGTTGCTGATTCATAACGGACAATCTCCCGTCCTTTCGTTTCTTTAGAATTCTCGAGAGTTGTATAGCCTTTGCCGCCATCAGTCCAGCGGGCCGGACCGAAGCCTTTGGCTGAGTAAGTTCCATTAAACTGATCATCGAAAGTAAGTTCCTGCTGGGCCTGAATACTATTTATCAGGGCAAAAGCCAACAGAACAATACTTAATAGGATACGCCTTTTCATAGTATGTGTATTTACAATTATCAGAGGTAAATGAGTGTTCTAAAAATACCGGAAATTATTCAGAAAGGTTAATTACTTGGACGCTTTCCTGAAGGATTGATTTGTCATAGGCTTCATTGGCGATAAAAAAATCCTGGACAGCATTACCGACGCTTTTAAAAACGGTAATGTCATCATGATTCATCCTACCTGGGATTGAGCCCGCAATCAGTTCTCCGATTTCTCCGGCAATATTTTCGATTTTAATAACTCCGGTTCTGAGTGGAATCGTTAAATCTCCAGATTGTTTGAGGCATGCGGTAGCATCATCAAGGTATGTTTTGCTGACCTTGAAAATATCCGGATGCAATTCTTGCATATCAGTACGATAGGATCCAATGGCATTAATGTGAACACCAGGCTTCAATTGATTAAGACTAAATAACGGTTTCTGGCTTGGAGTAGCTGTGCATATGATATCCACTTTTTTGAGTGCATTGAGACCAGGATTTATCTCGCATTCAATGTTGTTTTGTAAACCAACCACCTTCGATAATTTAACAGCTTGATTTACTGATGGATCAAAGAGTAAGACTCTATTTATCTTTCTTACTGCTAACACTGCTTCAAGCTGAGTACCTCCCTGTGCGCCGCATCCAAAAATTGCCACTTCTGAGGCATCCTGATTTGCCAGATAAGATGTGGCAAGTCCGGATGCTGCGCCAGTTCTTAGAGCAGTAATATAGATTCCATCAGAAATTGACAGTATCTGTCCTGACAGCATATCGATCAGAAGAACCATTCCTTTTATGGTAGGAATATGTTGATTACTGTTAATATGAAATTGCGTCAATATCTTGATACTCATTCTGTTATACTGATTCAGGAATGCTGGCTTAAAAAAAATGGACATAGAATCATCGGGCGTTGAAACCACAACTCTGTTTGGAATATATGCCGATTCCTCAGATAAAATACGAAAAGCTATCTCCATCAGCCCGATTGCTCTGGTCATCGGAACATGGGTTTTGATGAATGAAGAATTCAGCACCCTCACTGAACCCTTAATTGAAAAGTTTTCGTCCATTTGGCCTATTTTAATTTAGATATCTAAAAGTAGAAGACATTTTAGGCATTAGTCAACACCATGTTAACTTATGTGGTTTCTATCTTAGCCCGATATTCCGAGGTCACCTGAAGGTATCCGGATCATTCAACTGTATTTGGATAAGATACAATCCATTTGCGCTAACATCCTTTCAATCGTTTGTATACAATAAGACTATTTTTATTCAATAATTTTTTCATAGGTTTTGGTTTAACATTCTTAGATTGGCTGAAAAAAGGCCGCATTGAACAGCGGCCTTTTTTTTTTATTTTCGCAATGGTATTTTCTGATGATAATGAATCGAAACAAAACGGAAAAACTGAGTAATGCAGCTCAAACCAAGCACAATAAATCATTGGTGCTTAATTCAGTATGGAAAGATAATAATATATCCAGACTGGAGATCAGCCGGCGAACCGGGTTAAGCACTGCAACTGTGTCAAGGCTCGTTGATTCTTTGATTCAGGATCAACTTCTTGCAGAACGACAACCTATTGCCGCTCCCAAGGGACGTCCGATGAAACCGGTCTACTTTAATGGAAAAGGGCATTACCTGATCGGAATCGACCTTGGGACAACTTTTATCAGAGGTGTACTGACCAACCTTTCTTTCGAAACCATAAAAGAAATTGAGGTAGTCACGGAATCTCACAAGGATCCTGAGTACGTATTAAATAAAGTGGTACAGGTCATCCTGAATTTAGCCAATACCAACCTGGTCGATTCCGGGAGGATCATCGGTGTTGGAATGGCGGTGGCAGGGATCATTAACCTGAATACCGGAATCGTTGAGTATTCGCCTGCGTTCAACTGGAGGAATATCGAGTTAAGGAATTTTATGGAGTCGCATGTTCCATTTCCTGTATACTTTGATAATGTCAGCCGGGCAATGGCTTTAGGGGAAATTACTTTTGGAAAGGGACCCAAATTTGATGATCTCATCTGTATCAATGTTGGCTATGGAATCGGAGCCGGTATTGTCATTGGCAGAAAACTCTTTTATGGCACGGATGGAATGGCAGGTGAATTGGGACATTTACCTGTTAAGGGGGATGAACAAGTCTATTGTACATGTGGCAAAAAAAACTGCCTTACGGCTTATGCATCGGGAGATGCCATAGCCCAGAGAGCCAGAATCGGTTTACAGAAGGATAAATCGAGTATATTAAATCTGATCCCTCCCGAAGAACTGGAGGCTAAGCATGTTGCAGAAGCTGCTATGAAAGGAGACCCCCTCGCAATCACCATTTTCACTGAAGCCATGGGGTATCTTGGCAGGGCAATTGCCGGATTATTGAACATATTTAATCCCCAGGCTATTATTTTAGGTGGAGGGGTTAGTCTGAACGGACCGATATTCTGGGATACGCTCAAACCGGTTATTGAAGAAAACGTATTCGATCACAGATCAACCAAATACCACATTCTTCCCGCAAGCCATCCAGGTCAATCCGCAATCTACGGTGCTCTTGCCATGGTATTGCAGGAAATCCTGAATCTGAACCTTACCATTCGCAAACAGGGAACCTGAGCCAGCAAGATTATTGAAAAACCAGGTTTGTTGAAAACTTATATCTATTTTATTTTGTAATGAAATTAAAAAGATTATATCTTTGATATTATGGTTTTATATCACTGTATATAAATTTATTAGATAATGAGAGAAATGGATCCTATTTGCTTCAAAGTGCCGCGTCTCAGGGAAGAGACCGTCAGAGTTGAAAACTGGGATCTGCCTTACTTTTATGATTCGGTCCATTACCATGAAGAGTGCCAGCTTACTTATATCATAGAAGGACAAGGAGTTATTTTGGTTGGGGACAAGCTGGAGGAATTCCGCGAAGGGGATCTTCTCCTGATCGGCAAGAATACACCTCACGTATTACTGAATAGCAAAGAATATTATGAGGGTAACAGCTCTCTGCATGCACGAGCCATTTCTATTTTCTTTTCGAAAGACACATTCCATCAGGCATTTAACCAAATTCCCGAAACTGCCAAAATAGAAGAGTTTTTGGAACAGGCGCAGTTTGGGATCCGGATCAAGAACCATGAGGCAAAAAGTATTGGTGAGGATCTGAAACAATTGGTCAAACTCAGGCAGGTTCCCAGAATCATCCTATTTATGAAGATCCTGGATCTGATCTCCAGAAACCCGCACTTCGGATTCATTTCATCCAGCATCCCGCATGTAAGCGGCAAGGTGGACAATCTGAAACTCAAAAAGATTTTTGACTATATCACAAAGAATTTCGAAAAACGAATAACCCTTCAGGAAGTGGCCGGATTAATCAATCTTACGCCAACAGCCTTTTGCCGATTTTTCAAATTGCGGACCAATAAGACCTTTTCACAATTTCTCATTGAAGTCAGGATCAACCAGGCTTGCAAGATGTTATCCAACGGAAATTTCAATGTCACGGAAACCTTTTTCTCATGCGGATACAATAACAGCTCGAATTTTCACAGGCACTTCAGGCAGCATACCGGTCTGACCCCATCAGAATATAAAGATCAGATTCTCAATAAACATCAGCAACCTGAATTTGCCTGATTTTGATTACTACCTATATTCATTCAGCGTTTCCCTCCACGCCATAATATTCTCTGGTGGGACATCACCCTGAATCACATGAATAGGAGCAAAAACAAATCCTCCACCCGGAGCAAGGTCATCGATTCGCCGTTTTGTTTCATCCCTGACCTCCTTTGGCGTACCTTTCGGTAAAATGTGCTGCGAATCGCAGCTGCCTCCCCAGATGGTTAAATCTTTACCGAACTCTCTTTTGAATTTCGCCGTGTCCATTCCCCGACAATTCACCTGGAAAGGATTCAGGATATCCACCCCGGCTTTAATGAGCAGCGGAATGGTTTCCATGATGGCCCCATCATTGTGAAAAAATATGTAGGCTTTGCCCTGAGCACGTTGCTTGATAAACCGGAACAGCCGGCAATGATAAGGCCAGATCATTGCTTTATAAAGATCAAGGGAAATCAACAGACTTTCCTGAGTTCCCAGATCATCAGCACAAGAAATGATTACAGTACGGTTACCAATGATATCCAAAACTCTGCCCCAATATTTCATTTTAAGTTCCAGGATCTTTTCCATCAGAGCCTGAATCATTTTCTCATTACTCAGCATATCAATGAAAAACTTCACATAGCCGGTCATCCACATCGCATGCTCCCACATTCCTGAGCTCATACGTTCAACAAAACAACCCTTTTGTTCTTTGTCAATCACTCTTTCAATGTCACCGGCAATATTCTCAAAGCGTTCAGGATCCAAAGGGTCGGGCCAGGGATAATCCTCAATATCCTTAATGGTTTCAGCATTTGCCAACGGATGGTGGTACTGATCATAATAAAGTCCGGCTTCAACAGGCATCTGCCATCCAATACCAAACTCATCCGTCAGCCGGTAATAATTACCATCCAAATGGGGTTCTTTTCTCAAAGAGGCAATGGAAGGAATTCCCGGCCGGACTGCACC
>JBBAAF010000216.1:0-4874 GCA_041658425.1 Bacteroidales bacterium
AGCGCGACTGGGGCCATGCGAAGGATTATGTGCGCGCCATGTGGCTGATGCTTCAGCAGGATCAGCCGGATGATTACGTGATTGCAACCGGTGTAACAACGTCGATCCGGGACTTTGTGCGGATGGCCTTTCAGGAGATCGGGATTTCCATTGAATTTGAGGGAACGGGAGAACGTGAGAGCGGGAGAATCGCAGAGATCGAAAAGAATGTTTTTGCGGAAAAAGTGGGGCCTAAATACCTTGAGAGACTTCAGACAGCCGAAAACCGACAGCACTCCGCTGTTGTTTGCATTGATTCCAGGTACTTCCGTCCCTCCGAAGTGGAGCTCCTGCTCGGCGATGCCACCAAAGCCAAAGAAAAGCTCGGCTGGATACCAGAGTATTCCCTAAAAGACCTTGTGGCCGAGATGGTTGCCTCAGATATACGATTATTCAAACGCGACGCCTACCTAAAAGAGGGTGGGTTTAAAACACTGAACTACTTTGAATAGGATCAATCATCCACAAATTGGCACAATGATTATCCACAAATTAGCACAAATTAATGGCACAAATTGACACAAATTTTATTTATAAGGATGAGTGCTATAGTATAATTGGTGCAGCCATGGAGGTGCATAAGACGCTTGGTTCCGGTTTTCTGGAGCCAGTTTATCAGGAAGCATTGAAACTGGAATTTGATGAAAATGGAATACCCTGGTCAAAAGAAGTTGTACTCGATATCATTTACAAAGGACGAATCCTGGATAAGAAATACCTGGCTGATTTCATTTGCTTTGGGGAAATCATTGTCGAACTCAAAGCATGTGAAGCGCTTATCCCTGAGCATGTTGCCCAAGTAATTAATTACCTTAAAGCTACAAATAAAGAGCTCGGGCTCCTAATTAATTTCGGTGCATCAAGTCTTCAGTACAAGCGAATAATTTTATGAAAATTTGTGAAATAATTTGTGAAAATTTGTGGATAGAATGAACATCCAATCGAAGATTTATGTTGCCGGGCACCTGGGGTTGGTTGGCTCGGCTATATGGCGAAACCTCGAATCAAAGGGCTATACCAACCTGATCGGCAGATCTTTTGCCGAGCTTGATCTTCGAAATCAATCAGCCGTTGAAGCTTTTTTTGAAGCCGAAAAGCCCGAATACGTGATTCTCGCCGCTGCCAAAGTCGGCGGTATAATGGCCAACAATACCTATCGGGGCGAATTCATTTACGAGAACCTGATGATCCAGAACAACGTAATACATCAGGCTTATATTCATGGAGTTAAAAAGCTATTGTTTCTCGGTTCCACCTGTATTTACCCAAAAGAGTCCCCTCAACCGATGAAAGAGGAGTACCTGCTAACCGGACCACTCGAGCCCACCAACGAGCCGTATGCCATCGCCAAGATCGCCGGCATCAAGATGTGCGAAAGCTATAACCTCCAATATGGCACCTGCTTCATCAGCGTTATGCCCACAAATCTCTACGGACCCAATGACAACTTCGATCTGGAGAAGTCGCACGTATTACCCGCACTTTTGCGCAAAATTCATTTGGGTAAGTTGCTGGAAAATGGGGACTTTGACGAAATAGTTAAGGAAGTTAATGGAGTTGAGGTTCGTGAGGGCGTTAAGGGCGTTAAGGACGTTATGGGGGTGTTGGAGAAATTTGGTGTCACGCGTCACGCGTCACCTGAGCCTGCCCCCGCGAAGGCGGGGGTCACGGTCGAGATCTGGGGTTCCGGCAAGCCTATGCGGGAGTTCATGTGGAGCGAAGATATGGCCGACGCATGCACATATTTAATGGAGCAAACGGCAACGTCGTTTGTTAATATCGGGACCGGTAAGGAGATCAGCATTAAGGATCTGGCTTTTCTGATCAAAAAAATTGTGGGATTCCGGGGCGAGCTGGTGTTCAATTCGGACAAGCCCGACGGCACGATGAGGAAAGTAACGGATGTTACCAGGCTGCATTCGCTCGGCTGGCACCATTCGGTTGAGCTGGAGGAGGGCTTACGGAGGCTATATGATTGGTACCGAAGAAGGTTAGAGGTTAGAGGTTAGAGGTTAGAGGTTAGAGGTTAGAGGTTAGAGGTTAGAGGTTAAGAGGTTAAGGGGTTCACGCAGAGGGCGCAAAGGTAGACACAGAGGATACAAAGAAATTATTTTATTAATAATTTTCTCTGCGATCTTTGCGTGAAATCTTTGCGCTCTCTGCGTGAAAAAAAATTAGCGGACCAAACCCTTGTGGTCTAAGTACCAGCTGTTATACAGTTGATAATTGATCTTGTATGATATTTCAAAGAACAGATCCTTGCTGTTCCTTGGCGTTTTGAACCCGTCGAGAAAGTCGGTGGTGGAAAAATGGAATCCACAATCAAGATTATGGACCACATTACTTTTGGATGGAAACCTTGCACCCAGCCCGAATATGACGGTATTCCCCAAGTACCATCTTGTGCGTTTGGGATCGGGATCCTGGGTGTTCTCGGTATAGTATATGGAGTATGCCAGGCCTCCCGCTCCGACAAACCCATAGGGTGCAAATCCGGTCATGCGGTTGGCAAAATATAATTCTGCCAATAAGCTGAGTTCTGCTAAACTTGTGGTAAAGGAATAGTGACGCCCTTCTTTGGCGTATTTTGAACGCTCGTCGCTTCCGCTCAAGAGCATCGGGGTAAGCTGCATACTAAAAGAAAAGTTCTTATAGCGGGCAAACCGCACACCGGTCACGAGCGCCATGCGTGTCTGCCATAGGTCGATATCCAGGTTATCAAAGATTACCCGTATACCCATGATATCCGGATCCTTTCCGCCAATATCCCCGAAATAATTAGTGGTTCCCACTCCGCCAATCAATTCAATTTCACTAAAAAATTTTCTTAAGAACTGACCCTGCACCTGGAAACCAGCTGCAAAAACGAAAAGGATTCCTGCTGCAATAGACTTTAATGACATAAAATTCAAATAAGCGGTGCAATGATAATACAATCTGATGAAATTTCAATTTGATCATGACTCAAACACGCGTTGCTGAAGATTCGCAGGCCGGGACTGATGTAGAGAAGACGAAAAGACGAAAAGACTTTAAGAGGTAAGAAAGAAAAGAATGTAAAGAACGAGAAGAACGTTATCAATTATCAGAAATCGTAATAAAAGTTGCGGAGGGAATTCCGCACACCAAAGGTAACCCAGAGACTATGGATGCCCTGATTTTCCGTAACCTGATGACGGTCAGTTACTGTAATAAAAATATTCAGAAGTGAGGACGGATTTAGCAGAAACGAACCAGTTAAAGATTTGTATGTCAATATAGTAGTCAGTCCCTGACCGATATAATTCCCAAACTTGCTGACGTACGAGTCAAAAGAAAGGAAGATATCCTGGCCGTAATTCAACCCATCAAAGTTAGCACCGAATTTAGCGCGGCTATACCGGCCTTCCAGCAGGAACCGGTCCCAGTGAAGCCTTGCGAAGCTCACCCACTCATAAAAATTCGCTCCCAGCGGATGTGCCAGCGGCTGCCCCATATGTCCGTAATTCTGCTTCGACGTCCAGTGCGAAAACGTATACGGGCGGGCGAAATTAAACTCCGATTGTAAAAACACTCCCTCAACTCCCTCAACTCCCTTAACCCCCTTAACTTCCTTAACTTTCCTTAACGGTATCCATGTCTTCGCACCGATTTGCCCCCCAAACTTATTTCCCCAAAATCCTTTGCGTGCTTTTATCTGGCTTATATCGAACTCATCAATGATAAACTGTCCGTAAAGTATCGTGTATTGAGGTAATCGGTAGCTAAGGTTCACTCCAATCAAGGCATTATCGGGCGATCCCAGTGTCCATTCCACCGGGCGCAGAAAAATCACCGGATTCAGATAATTTATTTCGAACCCCCGCGTGTGGAGGCTATCGCGTCCCTGCCATATGATCGCGTCAAAAAACGAGAGTTCGAAACGGTTTGTCAGGGAGTATGAAAAATAATGGAACGCACCGTATTTTTTTTGATAAGCCCCCAAAGGCCCGTCATGATACTTGTTGTCCTGGAATTCAGCCCAAAGGTTGGTATAGTGGATGCGCCAGAACTTCGTATCAATCCTGAAGTAGGGATAATTCCGGGAATTGTCCGAGAGCAGCATCGACCGGTATCCGTTCCCGAAAAAATTTTTACCGGTACCAAGCTCAAAGGTAAAAAACTTGTTCGCTGTATACCGGGTCCATCCGGTTGCATAACTATGGTCCCAGATACCATTAGACAGCAGAATAAATCCTTGCCCGGGTATTCCACCCGACACCGCTGCCAGAGAATCAATGTAATGCGGAAAACGGGCCTGGGACTCATAATAACTGGTATAAAATTCGAAGGTGGGGCTAAATTGGTTTAGCGAATCCTTAACTCCCTTAACGTCCTTAACGTCCTTAACGTCCTTAACGTCCTTACCTCTCTCTCCCAGCTCAAGTCTTCCATAAGCCTGCACCCCCCTGGTATTCACCCAGGTGTTTTGGCCGGCCACGGTTTCTCTGCCGGGTTCCGCATCGAACAGCGGATCGGCGGTAATCAGGTTTCCGGGGCGGTTGATAATCACGAGATTCTCTTGGAATACCTTGTCGTAGAGACGGTTGTACCATTTTTGTTTGGGTTGAATTGATTGAAATGGTTGAATTGGTTGGGTGAACGGATACAGGTTTCGCACCGATTCGTGATTCAATGAATCGGCCATCGTCCGGGACGGCATGCCATCTGTACGGGACGGCCTCAGAGCCGTCCCATAAAGAAATTCATATTGCCTCAAACCCTGCCCGAAAACAAGGTCCGATAATGCCAGCAACAATAGCAGGAGAATATTTTTTTTCATGATGCGGTTTTCTTTTAATTAAGATAAAGGTATA
>JBBAAF010000217.1:0-4851 GCA_041658425.1 Bacteroidales bacterium
GAGGACGTGAGGACGTGAGGACGTGAGGTAGGGGCGACTTGCGGTCGCCCGGGAAAAGAACGAAAAGAACGATAAGAGGGGGAGAATTATTAAATTTAGAGAATTGAAGATCCAATTATGCAGATAACGGTTCAGAGGTCGAAGATATCGGGAGAGGTGGTTGCACCGCCGTCGAAGAGTTATGCTCAGAGAGCATTAGCCGGGGCGCTGCTGGCCAGGGGGACAACGATTATCCGGAATCCCTCGGGGAGCGATGATGCCAAGGCAGCCATGGGAATCATAACGCAATTGGGAGCCTCCGTTGATGACCTGGGGGATCACCTCGTAATCAAAGGCGGTTTTAATCCAAAAGGACAGAAGCTGGATTGCGGTGAAGCCGGATTGAGTTTACGGATGTTTTCGCCGATCGCCGCTCTTGCCGATCAGACCATGTTGATGAACGGCACCGGTTCATTGTTAAAGCGTCCGGTACAGATGATAACGGATTCACTGAATCAACTGGGTTGCCGCTGTCAATCCCAGGATGGATTTTTGCCGGTCTGGATAAAGGGTCCGCTGAAAAGCGGCAAGGCCACTATCGATGGGTCGGTATCGTCACAATTACTGACCGGCATGCTGATGGCTTTGCCTGTTATCAAGGGAGATTCGGAAATTACCGTCAACAATTTGCAGAGTTTGCCATATATAGACCTGACTATCAATATATTGAAACAATTCGGTATTTCGGTATCGCACCATCAATATGAGACATTTCGCATCCCGGGTAAACAAAAGTACCGGCCTGCGACTATTACTGTTGAAGGGGACTGGAGTGGAGCGGCTTTTCTGCTGGTAGCCGGTGCTCTGGCGGGAGGGGTTACAGTGAGCGGGCTGCAGGCGGATTCGTTGCAGGTTGATCGCCAGATTCTGAAGGCTCTTGGTTATGCCGGTGCCCGGGTTGAGATCGGTGAAAACTGTGTAACCGTAAGCCGGGATGAATTAAGAGCATTTGATTTTGATGCCACACATTGTCCGGATCTATTTCCTCCTCTGGTGGCTCTTGCGGCACATTGCAATGGGGTAAGCCGGATTGAAGGAGTTGGGCGGCTGATCCATAAAGAGAGTAATCGTGCCAAGGTGTTGCAGGAAGAATTTTATAAATTGGGAATATCCATGCGCGTGGAAAATGGAAATCTATATGTTACAGGGCCATCGCTGATGAAAACCGGCGAGGTGGATTCACATGGAGACCATCGTATTGCCATGGCTGCCGCAACAGTTGCCATGATTGCGCGAACCCCGGTAAAAATCACCGGTGCAGAGTGTGTAGCAAAATCTTATCCTGGTTTCTATCAGGATATTAAATCTTTGGGAGGAAGAATCGATGAATAGTTTCGGAAATCGTTTCAGGGTCAGTATTTTCGGCGAGTCACATGGTCCGCTTCTTGGCATCACAATAGATGGTTGCAAACCGGGTGTTCTATTATCAGAAACGGATTTTCTGGATGATATCCGACGCCGGCAACCGGGAGCAAGAGGTACCACGCCACGTGTGGAGGCCGATCAGCCGAGAATTGTATCAGGATGGTTTAACGGATACACTACGGGTTCTCCATTGACTATAGTATTTGAAAATCAAAATCTTAAATCAGGAGACTATGACCATATCCTGAAGCAGCCCAGACCCGGGCATGCAGATTGGGTAGCGATGATGAAGTTTGATGGTTTCAATGACCATCGGGGTGGCGGACATTTCAGCGGAAGGCTAACCCTGGCTTTGGTAGCAGCCGGGGTGGTGGCAAAAAAAATGATCGGAGCGATCCAGGTATCAGCCCGGCTCGTGGAAGCTGGTGGAAAAAGTGATATTGAAGCGGCCATTGCCAAAGCTATAGAAGAAAAAGACTCCATCGGGGGGATCATTGAATGCGTGGCATCGCCCATGCCTATTGGGATAGGTGAGCCTTTCTTTGATTCTGTGGAATCAATGCTGGCTCATGCCGCATTTGCCATCCCTGCTGTTAAAGGCATTGAATTCGGCAGCGGGTTCGCAGCTGCAAAGATGAAAGGATCCGCGCATAACGACCGGATCATATCCCTGAATGGAAAAACCGATACGAATCATGCCGGCGGGATCAACGGTGGATTAACCAACGGCAATGATTTGGTTTTCAGGGTGGCAGTCAAGCCTACTTCAAGCACATCACAACCTCAGCAGACCATCAATCTCGAAAGCGGAAAGGTTGAAGAACTGATGATCGGCGGTCGGCATGATACCTGTATTGCCTTGCGGGTGCCCGTGGTACTCGAGGCTATTACGGCGATCGTGCTGGCGGGGTTTAAGATAAACGATTAGTAGATGTGCTGATTTATTGATGTGCTGATGTGCACCGTCTTTCGAAGGGCTCAGTGCTTTGTTTTTTTGCGTATTTTGGTAAAGTAATTCAAACCTTAATACGTTATTCCATGAAATCTTTTGATCCGGCTTCGAATATCCAGGACCTGCTGCAATTTGGTGAGTATGGAGATGTTAACCCATCGATTACCGACAGTGCCACCTTTACTTTTATGCAGGCCAAAACCATGGCCGATACTTTCCACGGAGAAACACAGGGTTGTTTTCTATATAGCCGCCATTGGAATCCCAGCAACAAATATCTGTCGGATGCACTGGCCGCCATGGAAGGCACGGAAGCTGCCTGGGTGACTGCTTCAGGAATGAGCGCAATAACCTGCGCACTGCTGCATGTAGTAACCTCAGGTGACCACATTGTCTCCAGTGTAACCTCTTATGGAGGTACGTTTGCTTTTCTGAGCAACTGGATCAAAAAATTCAATATTGAAGTCACCTTTGTCAATATCACCGATCTTGTTGCGGTTAAGAAGGCCATCAGACCAAATACCAAGCTGATTTATACTGAGACGATGACCAATCCTATGCTTCAGATCTCGGATATTCCGGCGCTCTCGAAAATTGCCCATGAGCATGGGGCAAAACTGATTGTTGACAACACGTTTACACCGATGATCGTGTCGCCCTGCCGCCTGGGAGCTGATATTACGGTATACAGCATGACTAAATTCATTAACGGAAAAAACGATTGCGTGGCAGGAGCCATCTGTTCAACAGCAGAATACATAAGTTCCCTGATTGATGTCAATAATGGTACTGCCATGCTGCTGGGACCGGTGCTCGATCCCATGCGTTCCTCATCGATCCTTAAGAATCTTCATACCCTTCATATCCGTATGAAGCAGCATAGTTATAATGCTCAATATCTTGCAGATAAATTCAAAACAATTGGACTGAAATTCAATTATCCGGGAGTACCGGAACATCAGGGGCATGAACTTTTAAAATCGATGATGAATCCGGGATTTGGTTTTGGAGGCATGATTGCCATTGACCTCATAACCGCAGAAAAGGCAAGTAAGGTTATGGAAGCTATGGAGATGAAAGGAGTTGGTTACCTGGCCGTTAGCCTGGGATATTTCAAAACGCTGTTCAGTAACTCGGGCAAAAGTACCTCCTCAGAGATTCCTGATGAAATTCAGCACGAAATGGGATTGTCGGAAGGATTGATTCGTTTTTCGGTTGGTCTTGACAATGATATTGAACGCACATTTGAATTGATTAAGGAATCGCTGAAAGAATAAAACCATGATACCATGATCAGAAAAATTGAAAGCACACTTGGAAGCACACCGGTTTTCGAAGGAGCCGGAGTGAAGTTGCAGCGGGTGTTTGGATATCCGCGCAAAGGATGGTTAGATCCTTTCCTGATGCTCGATCATTTTGGATCGGATGATCCGGTTGATTACATGGCAGGATTTCCCTGGCATCCGCACCGCGGGATTGAAACGGTGACCTATATGCTTTCCGGGGAAGTGGAGCACGAGGACAGCATGCGAAACAAAGGGGTTATTAAATCCGGTGATATTCAATGGATGACGGCCGGAAGCGGCATTCTTCACCAGGAAATGCCACGTAAATTTGACGGTGTACTGAGCGGGTTTCAGTTGTGGGTGAACCTCCCGGCTTCGCATAAAATGATGGCGCCCCGGTACCAGGATGTTTCCGCGCATCTAATCCCCGAATTCGACTGGAAAGGTATCCGCATCCGTCTCGCCGCCGGCAAATTTGGCGAATTCACGGGTCCGGTTAAAGATATTGTGGTCAAACCGCTTTTTATGGACATGACCGTACCAGTGGGTATTCAACAAACTTTTGATGTTAATCCGGATCACACCGTTTTTGCTTATGTGTTTGAAGGGTCTGCCTACTTCGACCAGCAAATGAAACATCCTATCGTAGCCGGAACTTTAGTAAAACTGATCTCCGGGGATCAGATATTTATTGCATCGGACAAAACCAGCGCCCGCTTCCTGCTGATCGGAGGTAAGCCGCTTCATGAAGAGATCGCCTGGCGCGGACCGATCGTAATGAACACGAAGGAAGAGCTTTATCAGGCATTTGAGGATTACCAGACGGGGAACTTTGTGAAAAAATAAGGCGAATGGCTCATAGTGGAAGACTCGGAGTAGCGTTAAGAGGTCCCCGCCTTCGCGGGGATGACAGGGGCACTTGTCACCCCGGCGAAGGCCGGGGCGAATGCAGAATTCAGAATTCTGAAGTTTAAGATTCAAGTAAGGGCATATGATGTCTATAAACGTTCAACTATCAAGATGCAATTTTCAATTGCCACCAGCTAAAGCTAGTGGCAACTGATAAGGGGCACCCAGGTAGATGAAGCCCATGTGGTAATTGATAATCATCCTGTCACTAATTACTTGTCGCTTATGGTTAGTATTCTATCTGAATAAATTTTCCCTCAAACGGATTTAGTTTTACTGATTCCAAAGCCTGGCCAATTT
>JBBAAF010000218.1:0-4808 GCA_041658425.1 Bacteroidales bacterium
ACCCCAAACCAAACTCTACTATGGAATATTTTTCCCAAGACGTGAAACGGTCTTTGCACAGATTGTGTATTTTTCCTCTAAGTTATCTACTTTTATGTTCGGTTACAAAACCGAGGGGACTCTACTTGAATCTTCAACTTCGGAATTCGGAACTCTTCATTCGAATCTTTAACCTTCTCCTTGCTTTTTCCCCGGTATATGTGCCAATAATGTGAAAATTATCACGATATTGGCACAAAATATGTGATTTTATGAAAATTGAGCGCGCAGTATGGAGTCAATTGGTATCCTGGAAAAATAATCCGGCAAGGAAGCCCTTGATCATTCAGGGTGCCAGGCAGGTTGGTAAAACCTGGTTACTGAAGGAATTCGGAAGAGAGGAATTTGAAGGGTTGGCCTACTTTAGTTTTGATGAGAATCCCGAATTAAAACAATTCTTTCAAACCACAAAAGACGTTAACCGAATCATTCAAAACCTTTCACTGGTTTATGGAAAACCGATCGTTCCAGGCAAAACCCTTTTAATACTGGATGAGATCCAGGAGTGCAATGAAGCATTGAACGCCTTGAAGTATTTTTGTGAGAATGCACCGGAGTATGCCGTGGCAGGTGCCGGTTCTCTGCTGGGTGTCGCACTGGCCCGCGGGGAATCATTCCCGGTTGGTAAAGTGGATTTTATTGATTTACATCCTCTTACCTTTATGGAGTTTTTGAAAGCAGCAGATCCTGGCTTGTCATCCTTTTGCAGCAGCAACCTTACTGTGGAGCCCATTCCTGAGCTTTTCTTTAATCGCCTGTCAGAGAAATTCAAAATGTATCTGATCTCCGGAGGTATGCCTGAGGCAGTTACTGCTCTTCTCGAAAGGCAGGATATAGAACAGACCCAGACAGTTCTAAGTAACATCTTAAGAGCAAACATGCTGGATTTTTCAAAACATGTTGATAATAAAGACATTCCAAAGATCGGTACTGTCTGGGCTTCTTTACCCTCCCAATTAGCAAGAGAGAATAAGAAGTTTTTATATCAGACCGTTAAACCCGGGGCCAGAGCGCGGGAGTACGAAGATGCCTTGAATTGGCTAACTCATGCAGGGTTGGTTCACAAAGTTTATCGGAATATTAAACCAGGATTACCCATGGCAACTTATGATGATCTGAGCGCGTTCAAGCTATACCTTTATGATGTCGGATTGTTGCGACGGATGTCGTTTCTTGATCCGGTAGCGATCAAAGAGGGGAATCGCCTGTTTGTAGAATTCAAGGGTGCTCTTGCCGAGAATTATATCCTGCAAAGTATTATGAATCAATTTGAAGGCACACCCAGGTATTGGACTTCAGGCAACCTGGCAGAGGTGGATTTTTTAATACAATACAGGAATCAGATTATACCTGCAGAGGTAAAATCCGGAGAAAATGTTAAAGGCAAGAGCCTTGGATGGTACCAAAAACAATTCAATCCACCTGTCAGAATTCGATACTCAATGCAGAATCTCCGGTTTGACGATGGACTGCTAAACATCCCGCTGTTTTTGGCCGATCATACTCGCAGATATCTTGAGATCGTGACGCGTGACGCGAAAGAGTGACCCCCGCATTCGCGAGGGCAGGCTCAAGTGACGGTTGTCGGTTATCGGTTATCGGAGAACTGATAACTGATAACTGATAACGGTTGTCGGTTGTGATGGTTGTGATGGTTGGAAATCTGAGGGCTACAGAGACCAATACTTGAATTTTCAACTTCAAAATTCAAAACTGGTCTTTGAATCTCAAAACTGTCACTTCCTCCGTATCACGCGTCACGCGTCACTTTCTTCTTGTCTTTTCACTTCAGTCCGGGTTAATAAAGAATATCAGTCAGCCTGGCGAACTTCCACCTCATCCCTTAAATAAATCAACAAAAATCAAGTTCTTTCTCCATTTCGGGCCTCCTTTTGCATCTATATTGGAAAATACCAATCCATGGAATCGCAGAATATCGAGTATAAGTCCACCTGGCGCGATGAATACCTAAAGTGGATTTGCGGCTTTGCCAATGCTAATGGAGGAAAATTGCTGATAGGCGTTGACGATAAGGGGCAAGTAGTAGGGGTTGACGATCAGAGTCGACTTATGGTGGAGATTCCCAATAAGGCGGTTCAACATCTGGGTTTGGCCATAGATTTCGCCAGATGTGAATCCTGGTGACATTGAAGGTACTATGCAAAATCTAAACCTACTTAACGAAAATAGGCAGCCAAAAAATGCAGCGCTATTGGTATTTGGCAAGAATCCCTTAAAATACTTTACAACAGCCTACTTTAAAATAGGGAGGTTCGGCCTAGCAGATCATGATCTGCTTTTTCAGGATGTTGTTGAGGGTAATATACTCACCATGGCCGACAAGGTCATTGAAATTCTGAAGTCCAAATACCTGGTATCTCCTATACGTTATCAAGGGCTGCAGCGCATCGAAGAGTTAGAGTATCCTGAAGAGGCATTGCGCGAAGCGATTCTTAACTCCATTGTGCATAAGGATTATACAGGTGCACCTATCCAAATGAGCGTGTACAATGACAAGCTAATACTTTGGAATCCAGGCAAATTACCCGAGGATATCACGATTGAAATTCTAAGGCAGAAACACCCCTCGCGCCCAGCTAATAGAAATATTGCCGAACTGTTTTTCAAAGCAGGATACATAGAGGTTTGGGGTCGGGGAGTTGCGAAAATACTCACCGCCTGTAAGCATGCAGGATTGCCGGAACCTATAATGGAGGAATATGCCGGGGGAATTCAGATAACATTTCTGAAAAATGATAATGTCACAGATAATGTCACAGATAATGTCACAGATAATGTCACAGAAAATCGTGAGGAATCAATTTTGAGATTAATCAAGAGTGATAACTCTATTACAACCACCAAATTGTCACAATTACTGAATGTGACAAGAAGGACAATAGCAAGAGATGTTGAAAATTTAAAAAATGCCGAAAAAATTCGACGGATTGGCTCAGACAAAAGCGGATACTGGGTGGTGCTGGAAAGCTAGACCCTGGGTGGTGTGCAAAGCCTGGTCGAAATTGGTTTGATTCAGCAAGTACTTTTCAAAGGTTTTGTTCTCGATCTGATGCTCAAGAACTCTTTTAGTCCAGCCATATTTTTTGGTAGCAATCATGTAAAACTGACGTTCCGGACGACTTTGGCATTTTGATTGGATCATAATATTGTGGGTAAAGCTAATTTCTGCAGCCAATGGCTGCAGAATTATATCATCCTTATATTCAATATAATAACCGACCATCAACCAAAGATTTCTTGCTGAATAACCCATTTGACCAGGGAACTCTCCAGGTGATTCCATGGATTGGTATTTTCCAATATAGATGCAAAAGAATGCCTGGAATGGAGAAAGATTTTGTTTTTTCCGTTGATTTTTTCAAGGGGTTCGCGCATAGGACTCCGTGCAGCGTGACGGGGTCCCCGCGTTCGCGGGGATGACAAGTGCTATGGACAGCCGATTCGGTTTTCCATGATTTAGAACAGATTTCCTTTATATGGAAGATTTTTCAATGAAAAAACTCATTAAGCATTGAATTATAATTGCTTACGTTTACAGGCTTAACTTTTGATAGCGCTTCTTCGTATTAATATTAGTATTTTTGTCAATTAGTGTTAAATAGATATCAGAAAAACCAAAATTGTGGACAGGTGTTTAACATGATACGATGAAAACTATTACGCCCAATCATATAAAAACGCTGACCTTTTCCGGGTGCCCGGAAGACGGATCAGAACTCCATACGGTTTTACGGAAATACATTGATTATTATAACAATCGGCTTTGTCATCCCGGGATTGATCATCAGATCCCGGCACACCGGTATGATCAGGCAGCATAATGATTTATCTTTCTAAATACCAGGATAATCCGGCACCAGAACCTGTCGAGACCGAGGAAAGTTTTTCCATGAGTCCTGAGCGGAACCGTTGCCGGGTTGGAGAAGGATTTAGAAAGAAAAATAATTTGGGGAAAATAAACTTATTTCTTATAACCCGTGGCTTAAAAATGGGGAGTGGTTTAAGAACACTATTACATAAGTCTGTGATTTTCGCCATTGTATTTGTGATGGTGAATTTGTTTTTTGTTAGTGTTGCGTCTGGACAGACAACTTATTATTTAAAGACAGCATCCATAGCCAGTGCTAATGTTGTAACCAGCTGGAACACCGACCCCACCGGTGGTGGAGCTGGAACAGATGCATCAGCTTTTACTGGATCGAGTGATACCTGGGTTATTTTAAATACACAACAGGCTGCTACATTTGCAAATGGCACCTCCACTACTTTTGCAGGAACACTTCAAGTAGATGGTACTTTAACAGTAGCTTCATCTAGTGTGAGTAGCAGTACAACAGTCACAACTGGGACAGTTTTATTTAGCGTCGCCGGTAGTAGCCAAGTGACTATTACCTCTGCAAGCGGCGCTTATACTAATACTTTCGCTTTATCTCCTTCAGGTACATTAAAGACAAATAACACAGCAGGTGTATTCGGAACTAATTGCTCTATAGCCTCAATTGGTATCAAGGCTGTAGTTACTCTTCCTACAACAGCAAATTATGAATTTAATGGAGTTGGACAATCAACTTTAGGTTTGCCAGCAACAGTAAATAACCTTACCCTTTCAGGCAGCGGTGCAAAAACTTTACAAACAGGTACAACAACAATTAGCGGTAATTTAACATTGAGCGGGACTGCAACTGCGACGACAGTTGTCGGCTTAACTATCAGCGGCAATCTCGTCGTCGGGGACGGCACTACTTTCA
>JBBAAF010000219.1:0-4805 GCA_041658425.1 Bacteroidales bacterium
GCAGCGCTGTAATCATGCTCCCCAACGCCAACAGCAGCACCAGCCCTGCCACAATAAATGCCCATGAATTTACCTTCCGGCTTTCGGCGGTCATGGTATAATCTTTGAAAAAGAAGTCGTAATAGGTCAACTCCCAGCCCGTTTCAGAGCCTTCGATCCTGGGGCTGTTGGTTTGGAGCAGTAATCCGGGCATGCGGATGGTGAATTTATAGGAATCATCGCTGGCCGATTCATAGAACTTCATTTTCGTCTTGAATCCATCAAAGCGGTTAAGGTATTTTGAGCGGATAATTTGGATATCAGGATGGTTAATAATCTTACCAACTCCATTGAGGATTTCATCAGGCTCATCTCCTTTTATACTGTCGATCAGAAAATGGTATATGATGTCTTTTTTACCGTCAAGGTCCTGCTTGCTGAGCGTAAAGGATTTATCTTCAGCTAATATGGATACCAATTGCTGGTAGAAATCTTCGTATATGCTCCGGAAAAGAAAGTCCTCAAATCGTTTCTCCGTAACCTTGTATTTTACTGAATCGTATCCGGGATCGGTTTTGCGGGTTTCCTCATTCAAAGCAATAAGCCGGATTTCTTCATCCGTCAGATAGTTATGGTAGTCTAATCCCTGAAATGGATTGGCCTCAGGAATGGTTTCAGCATACACATAGCGGGTAAAGAACCAGCGAAATTTCCGCTGGAGCGAGGCCTTAATCCGGATTACCTGTTGATTGGTATCGGCCGGATTCATTGATTTATTCAGATCTTTAACTGAACTAAACTCTTTTGATACAATTAGTTTGAATTTGTCTTTTTCGGGCTTTGTCCACTCCTTTTTCCAATCTCCTTCCTTCATCAATGCAAAAGGCACATCGGCGATTTCTGCAGAATCACCCTGAAAAACAATAATTTGTTCAACACTTCCATCCGGACGGATCTGTGTGGTTATCCAGATATCGAGGCATCCGGGCAGAATGAGCATAAGGATCCCAAGGATCAGGCTGATTTTCCACGGATAGTTTTTAATTTCTTTAGTTTTCATTTTATCAGGTTTTTAAAGGTGATGGCATTTCTTTTTACTGCGGATGAATTCCGGTATAAATTAACAAGGGTAAGCCCGTTGGTTTTTCCCGACCGGATGCGGTTTTCCAGAAGGATTTTAATGCGGATAAGGTCATATGGATCCGATACGATTTGTTTAACATTCAATCTAACGGCTAAATCGTTCCACTCTTTATCGGTAAAAATGCTGCGGGCAATGGTAATCCTATCGATAAGCCCGAGTGTAGAAGGATTTAGGGTCGACTGAATCCGGTTTTCTAGCATCGAAATTTTACGCACCGAAATGGTTTGTTCCCAAACAAACAGGAAAACCAGTAAAACGGCGGCGATGATTGTAGCATACCGGATAATCGACAAGGCTTTGTTCCAGAATTGAGAGTAAGGGTTTACAGGTTTGGCAATGGTGGAGGTTGTGCCGGATTTGATCAGGATTTCGGTTGATATTGTAAAATCGGGGTAAGCCGGTAACCCTTTTTTAATTTGGAGGGCCATCTGGCGGGCGGCCAGGAAATCTTCGCGTGTTTTATTACAGGAAGAACAGGATTCGATGTGTTTTGAAAGCAATAAAGCCTCCTGTGAATCTATCTCATCATCAGTCAGATAGAGGAGCCGGGCAACGTTGCTGCATGTTATTTTGGCTGTCATTGTACGTGGTATCCGTTAAGTTTAAGATAAGCGGCAAGTTTTTTTCGTGCGAGGTATAAATTTGATTTAATGCTGGATTCGGTCAAACCTGTTTGATCCTGAACCTCCCGGATTGGGAGATCTTCCATATCGCGGAGAATAAAAACAAGTTGCTGGGTTCCGGGGAGGGCAAGTATCCAGTTTTGGATCAGCTGGTTCAACTCACCGGCTTCGAGAAGAGTTCCTGGGTGGTTGTTGTCTGCAATTGGAAGCTGATGGTTGACTGCTGATTGACGGGTTTTGCTTTTCCTTAACCAGTCGATCGACAGGTGGCGCAAGATAGAAAAGAACCAGGTTTGGAATGTAACCTGACCGGAAAACTTATGAAGATTGGACCAGACGCGGATATAGGCTTCCTGAACGATATCCCTCGATTCCTCAGCATTTCCGACGATCCGGAAGACTGTACTAAAGGCAAAACGCTGGGTATGCCCGATCAATTCGGCAAAAGCGGCTGAATCCCTGTTTTGTGCTTGTATCACCAGTTGATTTATTTTTGACTGATCCATGCGGAAGTCTTACAACTAATAATACGCAAAATACGCAGAAAGGTCGAAACTGATTAATCCGGAAGAGGTGCTGGATTTGCTGATGTAGAGGCGCATAATTATGCGTCTACTATATAACTCTTTGTAAAATGCAAATAATCAATACGATTAATGAGGCACTTTTTTGGAATAATCTCCAAATCGTGAACGGCACACTCACACCCACACTCACACCCACCTGCGGGAGATTTTATGTTTGTAGGGGCGACCCTTGCGGTCGCCTCAGGAATATCAGAGGGCGACCGCAAGGGTCGCCCCTACAAAAAATCGTCGCCCACCATAAAGTGTGTGAGTGAGTGTGGGTGTGGGCAGCCCTCGTGATTTTGGAAGCGTTATATATTTTTCCTGTAAGTTATCTGTTTTGAGGTTCCGTTCCAAAACGGCGAAGACTCTACTCCGCGTTTCAGTTACCCCGCGATAAACAGATACCCCTTCCCCTTGATCGTCTGTATTTCGATCGAAGGGTCTTCAGAAAGATAAGTGCGGAGCTTTCTGATATAAACATCGAGATTCCTTGAGTTAAAAAAAGAGTCATCGCCCCAAACGGATAAGAGAAGTTCTTTACGGTCAGTAACCCGGTTGCGGTTTGAGCATAGCATGCTGAGAATCTGCATGTCACGCTGCGATATCTTATGAATTCCGGATGGTGAATGCAGCTCATACCGTCCGGGATAGAAGGTATAGGCACCCATCTTAATTTCATTGTCGCTGGTAACGGGCTGATAACCATTGGAATTTTTCAGATTCAGCTGGTTTTTGATCCGTACAATCAGCTCCTCAATACTGAAGGGTTTCCGGATATAATCGGTGCCTCCTGCTTCAAATCCTTTTACCAGGTCGGCGGTCTCAACTTTTGCGGTCAGGAATATGATCGGCAGATGCTGGTAAAGGCCCCGGATCTGACGGCATAAGGAATACCCGTCGATATTGGGTAACATGATATCAACCACACAAATATCCGGACTGTAACTGTTGAACCGGTTCATCACACGGGCTCCGTCGGTTTCCCAGATAACCTCAAAGCCTTGGTCTTCCAGTGTTTCCTTGACAATCCTGCCCAGAAACAGCTCATCTTCAACATACAAGATTTTTGTGTTCATGCTGTTTTTCGCGGAAACCGGAGTGTAAATGAGCATCCTCCCTGATCGAGGTTTTTTACGGATATGGAACCTCGATGCTGCTTCATCACAAGGGCCGCAAAACTCAGGCCCAATCCATAACCCTTGATATTATGCGTGTCGCCGGCGGGAATCCTGAAGAATTTGTCGAATATCCGGCTGATATATTCTTTGGGGATACCGGGTCCGTTATCACTGACTTCGATATAAGCTGATCCATTATCCTGCCAGAGCCTGATTGATATTTCAGGATTTTCCGGACCATATTTCAGACTGTTATCTATCAGGTTAATCAATACACCCTGGAAGTATAGGGGATCAACCATCACCAAGCCGGTCATATCTGAAGGATCAAATTTTATCGATGCATTCCGGGCAGCCAATTGGGGATGAAGTGTCAGCAAAACAGTATCAATAAGATTCTTTAAAATAGAAGGCTGTGGCTGGATCACCTGCTTTTGTTCACCGATCAGCGATTGATCGAGGACCTTGCCGATCATCTGATCGAGACGGTTCAACTCCTGACTTGCCATATCGAGATAATCACGGGTGACGGCAGGATTATTGACCTTGTCGAATGTTTTCAGGGCTTCCAGAGCTACTTTGACGGTGGAAACGGGTGTTTTCAGCTCATGGGTGATATTGCTCACAAAATCATTCCGCAAGTCGTTCAGGATCACCTGCCTTTTTAAACTCCGGTTGGTGAAAAAGAAGGCTGAACCTGTTAATAGCAATAAGATCAGCGCAAAAAGAATCTGACCACCGATCCGCCTGATCAGGTAGGGGAAGTCGTGTTTAATCTGCACCCCCGGCAATTGGTCCGGAAACATACTCGTAAAATACATCCCCGATGTACCGGTATTCTTAACCCTCTTTTCACTCTTAACGTCCTTAACGCTGTCCGAACTCCAGATTATCTTAACCCCAAACTCTCTCTTCTCTATCTTTTCGTTAAAGAACTTCTTAAATAGCGCGGTATCCGGATTGCCGGGAAGAAAGCCGGGAAACGAGCCGCTGCTGACAAGAGAATCCCCGGTATGGTTAATAAACAATTTGACACTCCTGATCAGGAGATCCTGCTTTTTATTGATCAAGGTAAATGTGGTTGCCGGCTTACCTTTCTTGCCCGCTAACGAATCGGGAATCCGGATGGTGACAATGGTGTTTTCAGTGGCACCTTTTTTTCGGCGACCTGCTTCGGAGAGGATTGCCAGATGCTCTTTATTAAAAGTGGTATCGGTTTTTTCAGCGGCCATCATGGTCACAGTAACCGAATCATTTAATGCCGGCTCCACAACGCGGTTAAATAGCAGGCTGTCAATTACCTGATTCCGTGATTCATCATAGATACGCGAAAGTTCATCGCGAAGAAGCTCCTTTTCAACGTCATACTGGC
>JBBAAF010000220.1:0-4794 GCA_041658425.1 Bacteroidales bacterium
TATCAACCTGCCGGCTGGTACAATTGTTTATCTTGACAAGAGCCTGAAATATTTGTTGTATGCCGTTCAGAATTCAGAAGATACCTGGTCAGGTGACCTCGTTGGAGAGGAATGGATCATGACACCGGATGGTCTCACGCGGGTACTCAGGAATGAGACACCTCAGAAGTAAAAGAGATGAGATTCCAATTTAGAATTCCGAGTTCCGAGGTACGAGATTCAGGTCACCCTGAAGTTGTAATTCTGTACTTCATAAATACTTGAATCTCCAACTTCGGCATTCGGAATTCTGAATTGGAATCTCTTACTTCATTTCTATCGATTGGTTTATTTGTTCAGGGCCGGCCTGGGTATGGTTTTCCATCCCGGCCGGCTTGAACTTTTTTTGTAGTTTTGGAAATCATGGGAAACCAATATTTGAGTTCACGCCATCCGGTCATCCAATTGCTGTTTTTTGCATTGATTACCCTTATCAGTGTGCTGGCTGTCATGCTGTTGTCCATAATAACCGGAATCGTGCTTTTCAGGGTTCCGCTCACCGATTGGATGAATCTCCTGGATGTGACTGATCCTGCTAATGTCCCGTTACTGAAATTTCTGCAGATTACCCAATCCCTCTCGATGTTTGTAATTCCTCCGATTATCTTCGGATGGTTTGTCGTGAGAGATCCATGGCTGTATTTGAATATCAATAAAAGTCCTGACAGAAAGCAGGTTACTGTAGTCCTTGTTCTGGCGGTTCTAATTTTACCTGTTCTGAATCTCCTGTCGGTACTCAATCAGGAACTGCGATTGCCTGGAGTTCTATCGGGTATCGAAGATTGGATGAAAAGTACCGAAGCGCAAGCCGGCGATCTGACTGAAGCCTTTCTGACAGTCAGCACCTTTTCTGGCTATCTGGTTAACGTACTGATGGTTGTTCTGATTCCTGCCTTTGGCGAGGAGTTCTTTTTCCGGGGAGTTTTGCAGAAGATTTTCCACCGATGGTTCCGGAATCCCCATTTTGCCATCATCTTTGTTGCCATTATTTTCTCGGTTTTCCATATGCAGTTTTACGGATTTCTGCCCCGGTTCGTGTTAGGTGTTCTTTTTGGTTACCTGTTCTATTGGTCGGGTAACATCTGGTATCCGGTTTTAGCCCATATGATCAATAATTTCCTGCCGGTTACCTTAACCTATTTCTTCCGCAACCAGTTTGATCCCGCCGAACTCGATAAAATCGGTACCGGCCCCGAAGCCTGGATCTGGGCTTTGCCGGCGCTTGTACTGAGTGTTGCGGCAGTTCTCTTTTTTTATCAGAACTGTAAAATCCTCAATAGTTTAGAAACCCCAAATACTAACCACGGAGGCACTGAGAACACGGAGTTCCACGAAGATTAGCCTTCATCTCTGTGTTTCTCTATGTTCTCCGTGTCTCCGTGGTTTTTGTATAATTTCTTTTGCTGCTGATAGTTAAATGAAATTTATTGTAATTCGTTCAATATGAAAAAGCTCCTTTTCTTATTCATCGCTTCCGTGCTAATGCAAACGGCTTTTAGTCAGGTAGATAAAGACTCTACAAACCTCCTGAAGTTGGGTGTGGATATGCCTGAATTCAGTTTAATGACCCTCGACGGCAAAAGCATCAGTTCAGACGATTTGTATGGTAAGGTTGTCCTGATCAATTTCTTTGCTACCTGGTGCGGGCCTTGTAATCAGGAATTACCGCTGGTTGAGAAGGATATCTGGGCTAAATACAAGGACAATAAGGATTTTGTGCTTGTGATTATCGACAGGGCAGAAAAGGCAGAAATAGTAAAACCATTCGTAGAAAAGAAGAAGTGGACCATGCCCTTTTATCTGGATGAAAAGAAGGAAGTGTATTCGAAATTTGCTACCCGGTTTATCCCGAGGAATTACCTCTTTGATAAGGAGAGCCGCCTTGTGCTGAACTCGATGGGATATAAGGCGGAAGAATTCGATGTTCTGAAAAAGGAAATCGAAAACCTGCTGAAAAAGCAGCACTAGCGGGTTTCCTTCTCGCCCTTGCGTAAAACATACACAATTCCGTATGCCTCAGCAAGTTCTCGCCGTTCGGACTCAGGATAAGTACTGTAAAATTTTTCGATCCCATCCCATACAGTAGCCAGCAGGGTATCAACTTCCTTACGGATCTCTATCATTTTCTGATCAGCACGCATGGTTGACTTATTGGCGGTCAGCTGATTGTAATATCCATCCCTGAACTGGTCATACCAGACTTTAACACGGGCGACATTCGGAGTCATGATCGGGATACCGCCCCTTTTTAAACGCTGATTTTCTCCGTCCATGATCCGTTTGCCCCATTCGAGGATGTCCGTATCGCTCCTGAGGTCGGGCAGCCGGTTTCCGTATTCTTCCAAACCGTAAAATGCCCTTGCGGATTCAGGAACCTCCTCCCGGATGATAGCAAAATTGAGCACCTGGATAAAGTGGGACAAATACAACCGGGTTTTAACCAATTTGGGTTGGTACTCCTTGTTAAACCCAATCTGATGTCTCCTGGCCTGATTCTGCTGGTGCTTGGCACCTTCGAGTTTGTTGATAATGTTTCGCAGGGTATGAATGTGTTCAGCAGGGAAAGCGAGCTGGTTCAATCCTGAAATCTCCGCCATGCGTGTGCAGGAGTGCAGGGCCTTAAGCCTGGCCACATCGGTTGTCGGTAATCTTCGGTAGGGCATCGTTATCTATTCCGGCTTAATATAAGCAAAACCGGGATAAAAACCATTCCATAGCAGTAAAGAGGTTAATGAATTGCCGTATATTCGTTCGTTTTTAAATATTTCGATCATGTTTGAATCACAGATTTACGTAAACAGAAGAGCCCTGCTCCGAAAAAACATGGGCAGCGGGCTCATATTAATGCCCGGAAACGTGGATGCCGCTTTCAATTACCCGGCAAACCAGTATCATTTCAGGCAGGATAGCACATTCCTCTATTATTTCGGATTGGATCATACCGGATTAGCCGGCGTGATTGACCTGGATTCCGGCGACGACTGGATTTTCGGCAACAATGTGGATATGGATGATATCATCTGGATGGGTGTTCTTCCCTCAATTACTGAATTATCAACCAAAGTGGGTGTAACCCATACGGCTCCCTATGCCGATCTGGATAAAATCATTGCCAAAGCACTCAGTAAGAGAAGGGAAATTCACTTTACACCACCCTATCGCGGTGAAACGATGCTGGAGATTGAACGGCTGGTTAAGATTCCGGCAGCTGATTTGAAGGCAAAATCATCTGTTAAACTGATCAAGGCAGTGGTTGTTCAGCGCTCAATCAAGGATCAATATGAAATTATAGAGATCGAAAAGGCAGTGGATACAGCCTGCCTGATGCATACCACTGCTATGAAAATGGCCTTACCCGGTACCTGGGAGCAGGAGATTGCCGGTATGATCGAGGGGATTGCATTGGCCCATGGCGGACCGGTTTCATTTCCGGTTATTCTGAGTATGAACGGACAAACACTTCACAATCATGATCATAGCCAGATCCTTCAGCCGGGCCGCATGATGGTGGTTGATGCCGGGTGCGAAACTGCTCTGCATTATGCCTCTGATCTTACCCGTACGGTTCCCGTCGGACTGAAATTCAGCGGCAGGCAGAAGGCTGTTTATGAGGCTGTTCTACAGGCAAATATGAAAGCCATAGAGGCCATAAAACCCGGTATTTTCTATAAAGATGTCCATCTGCTTGCTGCCGGAGTTATGGTAGATGCTCTCAAAGAGATCGGTCTGATGAAAGGAAATACCCAGGATGCAGTAGCAGCCGGTGCCCACGCTCTGTTCTTCCCGCACGGATTGGGACACATGATGGGGCTCGATGTGCATGATATGGAAAATCTCGGTCAGATATATGTGGGATATGATGATGAAATCCGGCCGTCCAGCCAGTTCGGACTTGCCTTCCTGCGCCTGGCACGCAGGCTGCAACCCGGGTTCGTACTAACTGTTGAACCCGGTTGCTATTTCATCCCGGCCTTGATTGACCAATGGAAAGCCGAAAGCCAGCATACCGAATTCATCAATTATACTGAAGTTGAAAAATACAAAGACTTCGGAGGCATCCGCATCGAGGATGATGTGCTGGTAACCCATACCGGCTACAAGGTGCTGGGTAAGGCGGTGCCGAAGACGGTTAGGGAGGTTGAGGGGCTCCTGATTTGACTCGGAGTAGAGTGAAAAGGTCCCCGCCTTCGCAGGGATGACAGGGGTTTGGAGTGAAGTGGGAATTTAGAGATTCGAAATCCAGTTTTGAATTCTGAAATTACAGATTCAAGTAGATTCAAGTAGGGGCGGACCTTTGCGTCCGCCTGATTTATTTCCGCAAAAGCACTTGTCATCCCGGCGAAGGCCGGGACCCCTACGCGCTACTATGGGGTTCGCAAGGGATTCGCGTTAGGTATGTAGTCAGTCGGTAGCATGACTTTGGTCCTGACAGTATTATCCAAATTGGTCCACTCCAGTGTACCACCGGGTGTCCTGTAATTGCCATCCTTGTCAAAGATGATGGTTCCAGTTGGAATCCTGAGTGTCGAGATCCAATCGTCCCGAATGTCGGTAGTCTTTTCAAAATCACTGAATACCAACAGAAACTCGTTCAGAACAACGGTTTTCTCACCGGGTTGGGGACCATCAGTTATTCGTCCTGGTGGGATGAAGATCTCCTCTGCCGGAATATAGTACAGAAATCCGGACTCCCCTTCGTTGGGATACCAGCTGAAAACACTGTCCATTTGCGCCATTTTTATCTTTGCCATCGAA
>JBBAAF010000221.1:0-4714 GCA_041658425.1 Bacteroidales bacterium
GTAACCTGACCATTCCTTATGGCGGGAATAATGATTTCGGAGTGGTTGTCCTGAAACCGAAACCTATTGATATTAAGGAAGTTCAGGTCGTCGGAGAATACGTTCCACTTACCATCAGGCATGATACGATCGAATTCAACGCCCGTGCATTCAAAACAAAGTCCGATGCAAATGTGGAGGAGTTGCTGAAGAAATTGCCGGGTATCGAGGTTGACCGTGCAGGCAATATCAAGGCTTTGGGGAAGGATGTTAAAAAGGTACTGGTCGACGGCAGGGAGTTCTTTGGCAACGATCCCAAGGTGGCAACCAGAAACCTGCCTGCTGATGCCATCGATAAAGTTCAATTGTATGATAAGCGTTCAGATGAATCGGAATTCACCGGCATCGATGACGGAACCCGTGACAAAACCGTAAACCTGCTTTTAAAGGAGGATAAAAAGAAGGGAATCATGGGAGATGTCACCGGCGGAGTGGGCACCGGCAATCATTATATGGGCAGCGGCAAAGCCTACCGGTTTTCCGATAAAATCCAGGCGGCCGCACTGGGTATGATGAATAATATCAATCAATCCGGATTTTCTTTCGGGGACTATATGAGTTTCAAAGGCGGTATGGCCAGCATGACTGGCGGTGGCGGTGCCATTATGATTGGAGGAAACGATGGTTTTCCGGTAAATTTTGGTCAGCCCGAGAGCGGATTGGCTTCCTCCGGAGCAGGTGGGGCAAATTTCTCCTTTTCGTGGGCCAAAGACAGGAGGGTATTTGCAAGTTACATAATGACAGGTTCAAACCGTAAGTTGCAGGAAAATACCACCACCCGCAATTTTACCCCGGAAAGGTCTTTTTATCAGGATGAATCGGCTAACCAGATCCAGAGGGATACTTCCCACCGGATAAATTTCGGCATGAAAAACCGGATCGATTCAACCCAAACGATTATCATAAACGGAAATATTGGATTTTCCGCCGGATTCTCCCCGCAGAATTCCATCACGGATGCCATCGAGAATGATATCCCAATATACAATTTGTCGCGGATCAGCACGGGCAAGTCGCACTCGGCATCAGGAAATGCGAGCGGTTCTTATCTGAAAAAATTCAACAGCAACCGTTCGATTTTTAAGATTTCGGGTGATGGCAGTTATTCGGGCAGTTTGTCCAATTCACGATATCAGAACACGACCCGATTTTTCATTCCCGCGAGTACGCAGGTTATCAGTCAATTCCAGGATGTAACTACCGATAACCTTTCGGTTTCAGGTTCCACTTCCCTGACACAGAAGCTGAAGGGATTCCTCTATATCGAACCGGCTATCCGGATTGGATCAAACAATGATCATTACGATAGAACGCAGGGATTGCCTCTCCTGAATGACCGGATTGTCGATTCAATCAGTCCGGATTTCAGGAAGAAATACCAATGGTTGCGTCCGGAAGTCAGTTTAACCCGTAACACGGATAAAACACAGTTCACAGCTGCTTTGGGAATGGAGCTCGGTCAGGTGGAAACAACTCTCTGGCAGGAATCCCCGGTTCTGGCCAGGCATGTTTATTTTACTCCGCGGTTGCAATGGGAATATGAATACAAAACAGGCCGCCGGCTCATGTTATTCTATCAGTCCAAAGTGAATACCCCGTCAACCAGTCAGCTCCTGCCGGTAGTTGAGAATAGCAATCCACTTTCGGTTTCTTTTGGAAATCGCAATCTGAAGCCGGAATATTCGAACAATATTTATTTTAACTGGATGATTTTCGATCAGTTCAGCTTTACGTCCCTGATGAGCGGTATTGATGCCGGATACACCATGAATAAAATCAACTGGTCGAGAACCGTTGATCCCCAGTTGAAACAGACGATGACATTGGTGAACGTGAAAGATGATTACCGGGTTTCAGGAAGGATCGATTTTTCCACACCCATCCGGAAACTCGGGGTGAAAATTAATGCTAACCTGCGGGAGAGTTTTAACCGGGGAATCAGTCTGGTTAACGGATCCGAAAATATAAATACAAATTTTAATCATAAGGTGTCGTTAACCGTTGACAATCGTAAAAAAGATAAGTGGGATGTGATGGCAGGGGGATCGGTGCAGATTACGGATGCCAGGTATTCCATACAGAATACATTAAATAACCGTTACGTGGATATGGCCTGGTTTGCCGAAATGAGGTACAATCCAACTGAAAAGTGGAACTTTGGTTTCAAAGCCGATGTAACCAATTATACGGCCCAGAGTTTTGATAAGCCGATCAGCATACCATTGCTGAGCGGCGAGATCAGCTATTATTTCCTTAAGAACAACCGGGGAGTACTCACCTTGCAGGGTGTCGACCTGCTCAATAAAAACACCGGAATTCAGCGCATCAGTGAATTGAATTATTTACAGGAAAGGCAGACTAACATGCTGGGCCGGTATGTGATGCTTACCTTTAAATACCGGCTGAACAAGCTGGGTGGGGGAAGAGGCAATACCTTTGATGTTAAGATCAGCAGATAGACCTCTCCCTAAGGAAGGAGGAAGGTTGAGATTCGAATGAAGAATTCCGAATTCTGAAGTAAAAGATTCAGGTATTTATGAAGTATACCTTTCGTGTCACGGGTCACGCGTTTCGAATCACGGCAAACCGACAAACGATAACAATCACAACAACCACAACCGATAACCGACAACTGACAACCGTTTGGCTGGAGCCTGGCCATCACAGGCAGATATAAAATTCAACGGTATGCATTAAGTTGCCATTAAAAAGAATACCTTTGCACCCGAATTAAAATAACCCCCCAAATCAGATGAGTTTATTTGAAGAGTTCGGGTTGCGCAAAGAGATTTTGAGCGCCATCACCGAAATGGGTTTTGAACAACCCACCCCAATACAGGAAGAAACTATTCCTTACCTGTTAACCCCAAATGCTGATATGATTGGTCTGGCTCAGACCGGTACCGGCAAAACTGCCGGATTCGGTTTGCCGATTCTGCAGCAGATCGATTTTGGACAAAAAACCATTCAGGCACTGGTATTATGTCCGACGCGCGAATTGTGCATGCAGATCACTAAGGATATGCAGAATTTTTCGAAATATGTTCCTGAATTTAAGATCGTTGCTGTTTATGGCGGCGCAAGTATTCAACTCCAGATTCAGGCTCTCAGGGCTGGTGTGCACATGGTTGTGGCAACACCTGGACGCGCCATGGATCTCCTCAACCGGAAGTTGCTGAAGGTTCAGAATGTCAGATGGCTGGTTCTTGATGAAGCTGATGAAATGTTGTCGATGGGATTCAAAGATGACCTGGATGCAATTTTGTCAGATACCCCCAAGGAGAAGCAGACCATGCTTTTTTCGGCAACCATGCCCAATGAGATCCGCGAAATTGCCGGGAAATACATGCATGATCCGGTGATGATCTCGGTTGGTAAAAAGAATGCCGGAGCCGAAAATGTTCAGCATGAATACTACGTGGTACATTCCAAGGACCGGTACCAGGCACTTAAACGTATTGTCGACCTTCATCCACTTATATATGGTATTGTTTTTTGCCGTACCCGGGCTGAAACTCAGGAGGTGGCTGATAAACTGATGGGTGAAGGGTACAATGCCGACGTTCTCCACGGAGATCTGTCGCAGGCCCAGCGCGATTTCGTCATGAGCCGTTTCCGTCAGAAACACCTGCAATTGCTGGTTGCTACCGATGTCGCTGCCCGCGGACTGGATGTTAACGACCTGACTCATGTGGTCAATTATAACCTTCCGGATGATCTGGATGTTTATATCCACCGCAGCGGCAGAACCGGCCGGGCCGGTAAAACCGGAACCTCAATTTCAATTATCCATACCCGCGAACCACAAAAAGTTCAGCAACTCGAAAAGCTCCTAAGTAAGAAATTTATCAGGAAACAAGTGCCGGGCGGTATGGAAATCTGTGAAAGACAGCTTTTTAACCTGATCGATAAAGTGGAAACCGTTGAAGTTAACGAAAGCCAGATCGATCCTTTTTTAAAAGGCATTTATAGTAAACTCAGCTGGCTCGAGAGGGATGAGCTGATTAAAAGGTTTGTATCGGTGGAATTTAACCGCTTCCTGGCCTTTTATGAAAATGCTCCCGACCTGAACGCCAATATTCATGATCATAAAAGTCCGGAAAGCCGTGATGGTAAATCGCGCCGCGATCGCATGAAATTCTCCAGGATTTTCATCAACCTCGGGACCAAGAACAGCATGAATCCTTCAAACCTGATCGGGCTCATCAATGAACGTACAGGAAATAAATCGATTCAGATCGGCAAGATCGAAATGATGAAAAAATTCTCTTTTATTGAAATCGACAACCGGTTTGAGCGCGAGGTGATGGGATCCTTCAGGGATTGTACCGTTGATGGAATTCGTGTAACTGTTGAGCTGAAAACATCAGAAGGACCGCGGGAAGAGAGACCGGTTGATTTCACACGGCCGGTGAGAAAATCGAATAGAGGCGATAAGAAAGAAAAGAGGTGGTAGGACGTGAGGACGTGAGGACGTGAGGAGGTTAAGGGCGTGAGGGGGTTCGGAGGTAGCGTAAAGTTGTGTGCCCCTTATCAGTTGCCACTAGCTTTAGCTAGTGGATAGTATTGAAAATCTGAGATTTATGGCCTTTAGGCCAAATCCATTGATATTGCGACATTTGCGAAACCAAATTTAACATGACCGAAAATGAAATCCGTTATTTCCATTATTCTT
>JBBAAF010000222.1:0-4705 GCA_041658425.1 Bacteroidales bacterium
CGGGGAATTCTCACTTGATGATTTTCTTTGCGCAGGGTTGATCTGCTCAACGCTGCAAAAATCCGGAGAGATTGAGTTTGATGATCTTGGCCGGCTGGCAATCCAAAGCTGGAAACAGGGCAGCTCAGATATTCATGCAGCCCTTTCCGAAGCCAGGCACTATAATTTATTGAAATCGAAGGGGTTTGATAAGGATTTAGCTTACTGTTTGCGAAGGGACACACATAATATCCTGGTGTACAGAAATACGGAAAACCAATTCACCAAATAGGCTGGATAAAAAAGATCAAATGTGCTATCTTTACAAAAAATAGTGACCATGCTAACAAAGGAGAAATTAAACAAATCGATCATTAACTTACCTGATTCCTTTACTATTGATGAATTAATAGATCAGTTGATTTTCATTGAGAAAGTAGAAGAAGGAATTCGACAATCCGATGAAAGCAAAGTTGTTTCTAATGAGGACGTTAAACTTATGATTGATAGATGGTCAAAATAGTCTGGACTGAATTATCCATAGCTGATTTAAAGGAAATATTCGATTATATAGCGAATTAATCATTGCGTTTGGGGCCTACTACGAACAGGCAGGCCAAAACGTCAGCCGCATCAAGCGGTTGCTCACTCAGGGTATTGAAACCCCGAAGATCTGCACGCCCCTGAAAACAGACGATACCATCTATCGGCTCAGCCAGATCAACATGACCCGTATCGTTCAGCCTTTTCAGCAAGGATGGACCCCGATCAACAGCGCAGCATTTACCCCGAACGAGCTCCGCCTCTTCCAGTTCAAGGTGGACCAGGACATTCAGCCGGATTTCATCACCGCCAGCTGGCTCGGATTTCTCGATTCCAACAGTCTGACCAAAAAGGATTTTCCACTGGTTCGATACCTGATCGAAAACAACCTGATCCCCTCCATTCAAAACGACATGGAAATGTTCGTGTACGGACATGGAGAATACCAGGCACCCACCCCCGGGGTGGCCGGTCCGGTCGTCTCGTGTATGGATGGTCTCATCAAACTGCTTCAGACAGGTGTGGATGCCTCGACAATAAATTCGGTCAATATCGGGCCTCTGGATAAGGATTCTATCTTCGACCAGGTGGAAGCTTTCATCGATGGCATTTCGGAAATCTATCAGAATGAAGCCATGGACGTTTGCATGAGCCAGACCTGGTACAAGCATTACCTCCGGGATAAACGGGTAAGCGGGTTCTACACGAAATTCTCCGACAAGGAAATCGATAATGGGATCGACTTCACCGTCCAGAAGGTCAAAGCTCTTCCTTCCCTGAATAACTCCAATGTTATTTTTGCCACCCCGAAAGCAAACCTGCTGCACTTGACCAAGAAGTCGGCCAACATGACCAAGTTTGATATTCAGGAATCCAAACGTACCGTCAGCATTTTAACTGACTGGTGGGAAGGTCTCGGATTCGGGATGAATGCCGCCGTATGGACCAACCTCCCGAAAACCGGCAGCGGTTCTGTTTAATCTGAAATATTCACGCTCAAAACTTTAAAAACATGGATTTTGCAGATATAGGAAAATTGCTCACCGATGGCAAAAACCTCGGTGGGTTAGCCCAACGGATATACTTTGGCCTTTGGTACGATGTTCTCACCTGGCCGACAGACCCATCAGGACCCGCTTCTCTGGAGCTGGCCGGCGCCCAGGTAGGGGATATTATAATGAAACCCGGTAAACGCATGTTCGAACTGTACACCACAGAAGATGCTGCTAAGCTCGACATCAACGTGATCGGAGAAGAAGCCGGCAAGGGTTACGAGCTCCTGTTGCACGTATTCGCTCCAGGACTTCACAAAAAGCTCCTTGGATTCATGAACGCTACAAAAAATGAGGACCTTGTCTTTATTGCCATGGATAGCGCCGGTCAAAATTACCTGCTGGGTTGCGAGATCCGGTCAGCCAAATTCTCAGCCAGTGACGGATCCGGTACCGGTTCAACCACCGATGGCCGGCGTGGGTTCGGAATGACATTCGCTTTCCGGGCCGCCAACATTTATGTGTACACCGGCAATATCCCGCTGACTGAAGCCATAGGATCAGTATGACCTGGACAGATTATTTCATCCTAATAAAAGTTCAACCGGGGCGCATCGTAACGCGCCGGTTCGGGACTGTGGATTTCTCCGATCCCAGTCTGCCGGTGGAAAAAGTGCAGGCCCTGTTTGAGGATGATTTCCCGTACCTTCGGATCACAACCCAGGGCATGGAAACTCTTTATCCTATGCCCCCTCTTGCCAAACTCCCATCTAAAAAGATGGAAACAAGTACTCCGGCACGGAAACCCGCAAAACGAAAAGCGTAGTTTTCTTTTTCTCAATGTGAAACATTGTTTCTCCTAATTGTTTTTGACACGAGCACTAATTTAGGATTGGAACACGGCTAGAAGATACACTATTCGTTAATCATTGACTTCATTTTCTCCAGCAAAAGGTCAATTTTTCCCCCGTGAAATGAGCTGCTTTGTTTCTTCAGCGTGTCAAGTTGCCAGCGGCATTCCTTAACCTTGTCCTGCTTAAGATAAGTGAGAGCCAAATACCACCGGGCATTCTGGGCATATGATCCACCATCCGGAATTATTGCCAGGTATTGTTTTACCGCCTCATCATACTTACCGCAGGCTTGTTTAGAAAGACCATTTAAAAGGAGGTAATCTGGATTGGTAGGATCGAGTGCCGACAGGGAATCAGCCAGGATTTCTGCTTCTTCCCAGAGCTGGTTCCGGTAGGCTGAAATGGCATGCTGGTAAAGCTTGTTTGAAACTTCACTTCCGTCGCGGTAATCCGAAGCAAACCGGAAAGCCTCATAGTATTGTTCATATAGGTTCTCCAGGCTGCTATAGGTTTTTAATCCCGACCACGGAACCAGAAGGATAACCAGAATTAAAGCGGCAACTCCTGAAATAATTACTGCGGCACGTTGAATCCTATACTTTCTTTTTGATTGACGTATCAGTCGCTGATATTTAACAGTACGTGCGGCATCACGCTCCTTCCAGGCCCGCAATTCCCGGTATATCTCCATAAAGTCATCATCACTTAATCTTTTCTTGGTCATAAAGCAGTGTATTAACTAAAAATCAACCCCGTGTGCTCGCAAAAGTCTCCTGAATTTTGCAATTACTATGCATTTTCGAACATGGAAAACCTCCTTATTCTTATACCCCAACTGTTTGGTTAAGCTATCTGCAGATTCCCCGGTCCTTATCTTTTCAACCATCTCTAACTCTTGGCTACTCAATAATCCCAAACATATGTCAATAGCATCATTTGCTTCATACTTAGCAATATCAGCATCAATCTGCTGATTAATATCTATCAGATTTTCAAAGTCTACCTCTTGTTGACTAAATAGTATGCTATCCCTGAGATGCCTGCAAACGAGGCTTTTGCTTATATGGTACAGATAACCCATGACATTAAAGGGATTAGTATAAATTTTCTTGCTTAAAACAATTTCGGTGATAACATCATTAATGATTTCGTTAACCAGATCCAGTGCCGTCCGGTTGTTGAATTTGCAAATAGTTACAACTGCTTGATATAATGATCGTTTAACAGTGTTCAGAGTTTTTACGATTTGAAATCGTTTAAAAATTGATGAAAGTTAGGAAAAATTCGGTTCTTGATCCTTGTCTTGGTTCCAGAATTTCTGGGTACAGGACTCTTATTGTCATCGACTTCAGCATTTCCATCTCTTTCCCAGAGATCTTTGTGATCAAAATTACGCAAATGAACAAAGGGAAAACGGTTTTCGCCCAGTTGATAGAGTTTCTACCCTGGTATGAGTTTGACAAATGTGTAGCCCGGCATAATGGAAATTATAAGGTGCAGACATTTGATTGCCGGCAACAGTTCCTGGTTATGTGCTTTGCCCAATTAACGAGTCGTAGTAGCCTGCATGACATCGAAAATTGTCTCGATGCCGTTTCCAATAAGCTATATCATTCCGGAATCAAGCAAAGAGTACCCCATTCAACTTTAGCTGATGCCAATGAACAACGGGACTGGCGGATCTATGCGGATTTTGCTCAAGAATTGATACCCGAGGCGAGAAGACTGAATCAGCAAGATTCCGGTTTTACGCTGGACTTGGAAAATATGGTTTATGCACTTGACAGTACCACTATCGACTTGTGTCTGTCCCTTTTCCCTTGGGCACGTTTTCGAACGGCGAAAGGTGCGGTCAAAGCACACGTCCTTATGGATCTTCGGGGATCGATCCCCACCTTTATTAAGCTGACCGATGGATTGTGCCATGATGTCAATGTTTTGGACACTCTCCCTTTGGAAAGCGGTGCCTTCTACCTGATGGATCGGGGTTATGTTGATTTCGAACGTCTCTATCGATTTGTTACAGAAGGTGCCTTTTTCGTAACACGGGCAAAGTCCAACCTGTGTTTCAAGAGAATCAAGGCAGCCGCTGTTGATAAGAAGACAGGCGTTCTGTGCGACCAGACCATTGTCCTTACCGGGGTGAATCCTTCTAAAGATTATCCAGCACCGCTTCGCCGGGTAAAGTTCTGGGACGCTGAAAACAAAAGGGCGTTTGTGTTTCTTACAAATGCATTCTGTATATCGGCCCTAATGGTAGCCATGCTTTACAAAGAACGCTGGCAGATAGAATTGTTCTTTTATGGAAAGCAAAAGATTATGCAAAGTAACCTACAG
>JBBAAF010000223.1:0-4648 GCA_041658425.1 Bacteroidales bacterium
ACCGGTTTGAACGCTTCCTCGGACCCACCGGTCTCATGATCGTGAAAAAGTTTTTCGGGATTATCCTTCTTGCAATCGCCATTAAACTGTTTGTGGCTAATACCGGGATCAAAATAGGAGTGCATTAAGGCACAGGGAAATCCTTATCTTAGTAAAGTCGAAACTTTATTCAGGAATCATGAAAAACCTCATTCCCTTCTTCCTTGCTTCCTTCTTGATCTTTCTGATCGGTCACGATGCCTGGAGTCAAACCAAATCCAACCACAAGTATGTGATCAGGATCCATTCCGATCAGAAGCAAAGCATTGGATCACTTGCAGATATGAACCTTGATTATGTCTCGGAGCACAAGGGGCAAACCACCGATGCAGTGGTATCAGCGGATGAACTCTCAGAGATTTCCCTCCGTGGTTTTAAAACAGATATCCTTCCGATGGATCCCCCCGGAGTGAATGTCACCCAGTACCCTTCATACGATGAAGTGGTTGATAAGCTGAATTACTATGCCGCTGCCTACCCGCAGATTGTCAAACTCGATACCCTCGGATACAGCGAGACCTGGCAGCTGATGATTCCCGTTCTGAAGCTTTCGGATCATCCCGAACTCGAAGAGGATGAGCCGGCGATCCTGTTTGACGGACTTCACCACGCCAGGGAACCCGTAGGGATGGAGTGCACTCTGACCATCCTGGAATACCTGCTCCGGAATTATGGAAGCGATCCACGGGTCACCAACTGGGTAAATGATAATGAGATCTGGTTTGTCCCCATGATTAATCCGGAAGGATATAAATACCTGGTTGAAAATAACCTGAGCAGTCCCTGGTGGCGCAAGAATTTGCACGACAACAACCTTAACGGTATCATTGACCAGGATTATGACGGGATCGATCTCAACCGGAATTACGACTGGGGTTGGATCACGGGCGGAAGCGGCGACCCGGCAAGCTGGGTATACCGCGGTACAAAACCATTCTCCGAAAGTGAAACAGAAGCCAAGCGCCAGTGGGCTCTGGTTCAGAAGCCAGTGCTTTCTCTCACCTATCACTCTTATGGCGAACAGATTCTGTATAGCTGGCTCGATCGGCCGCTATCTCCCGATAATAATCTGATTATAGAGATCGCCGATTCCATGTCTGTGCGCTTACCACGGACCGGTGGCATCGGTAATTATTCGGTGGATCCCATGGGATGCACTACCGGCTATAGTCAATGCTGGATGTATGGCGAGATGGGTACCATCGAATATACCGTCGAAACTGCCAATGAGTTTGTGCCGCCTCTAAATGTCGGGATGCAGGTAGCTCAGGATAATCTCCAGGCCGCACTCTACCTGCTGGATCGGGTTAAGGGACCAGGCATTTCCGGCCATATTTTCGACGGTAAATCGGGATTGCCGGTTTCAGCCAGGATCAAAATAATGCAACTGACTGATCAACTGGTATCTCCCCGCATGAGCGATACCACTTACGGCCGTTATTATCGCCTTCTTCAGCCGGGTACCTATACCGTTCTGATCTCTAAAGTCGGATATGTTACGCAGACCATTGAAAATGTGATTGTTAATGGAGATAAACTGACTGAACTCAATGTGGTGCTACAGCCGATCGCCTCCGGAATTGAGCAATATTCTACCGAACCGGGCCTGTCGGTTTGCACAGGTGCCCGGATTTATCCCAACCCGGCCAATCAGGAAGCAAGCATAGAATTCCAACTATCAGTAGAATCCCCGGTGACAGTCAGGCTAATTGACCTGCTGGGTCGTGAAATCAGGACCCTGCATCAGGGCATTTTACCTCCGGGAAGACAAATAATCAGATGGAACGGCAAGTCTAATGAAGGAGCATCCGTAAAACCCGGCCTGTATATCTGTCTGATCGAAACCAAAGGCGGAACATCTCGGCTCAGCCTGATCAAACAATAAGCACATGAAGAAGACTAAGCTGGAGAGGTATTTCGATCAATACCGTAAAAACACGGTGGGCCACAACCTGGCTTATTTTTCATCTTACGGGCGCAAACGGATGATCTATGCCGACTGGATTGCCAGCGGCAGGCTTTATCAGCCAATCGAAGACCGGATGACCAGAGTGGTCGGACCCTGGGTGGCCAATACCCATAGCGAGGCCAGCGAATCCGGGACTTTAATGACCAAGGCTTACCAATATGCCCTGCAGAAAATCAAGAAAGAGGTCAACGCCGGTCCGAATGACGTGATACTCACCGCCGGAACAGGAATGACTACCGTGGTTAACAAACTGCAACGCATCCTCGGACTCCGCACCAGCGGCCGCTTTCCCGGAAAAGAGTTCCTTGAGAATGACGAAAAACCGGTGGTCTTCATCACCCACATGGAGCATCACTCCAATCATATGTCGTGGTACGAGTCAAATGTTGATGTAGTCATCCTCGATCCCGACCCAAATCTTCTCATCTCACTCGATAATCTGAAGGCCAAGCTCGAAGAGTATAAAGACCGGGCCTTAAAGGTCGGAGCCTTTACCGCCTGTTCCAATGTCACCGGAATCGAGACTCCTTATCATCAGATGGCCAAAATCATGCATGAGCATGGTGGGATCTGCTTTATCGATTTTGCTGCTTCAGCTCCCTATGTCGAAATCAACATGCATCCATCGGATCCGAAGGAGAAGCTCGACGGAATTTACTTTTCACCACATAAATTCCTGGGAGGCCCCGGCTCATCAGGTGTTCTGATTTTCGATGCTTCGTTGTACAACAGCGAGACTCCCGATAATCCGGGGGGCGGAACGGTCGACTGGACCAATCCCTGGGGCGAGTACAAGTATATCGATGATATAGAACTCCGGGAAGATGGCGGCACCCCGGGTTTCTTACAGGCCATGCGCGTTGCAATGGCCATGGAGCTTAAAAATCAGATGGGGATTGATAAAATGCGGGATCGCGAAGAAGAATTGCTTGAAATAGCTTTTACTGAACTGAAAAAGATCCCTGATCTTCACATCCTTGCTCATAAAGTGCAGAAGAGATTGGGCATTCTGTCATTTTATATTGATGGTATTCATTTTAACCTTGTTGTCAAATTATTGTCCGACCGCTACGGTATCCAGGTTAGGGGCGGATGTGCCTGCGCCGGAACTTATGGCCATTATCTGCTCAACGTGAGCTATGTAGATTCGCACCGGATAACCGAACTGATCAACCACGGTGACCTGTCGATGAAACCGGGCTGGATCAGGCTATCCCTTCATCCTACCATGACCACAAAGGAACTGATCGAAACCCTGAAGGCCCTGAAGGAAATCCAGGCTAATTTTAAGGAATGGCAGAAAGATTATATCTATAATAACCGGACAAACGAATTCCGGCATGCATCGGAACCCGAGGATAAAACCGGGTTAATCCGGTCGTGGTTTAACTTTGACAGAAATTAATGTCTGGCCGGACAACCGGGTAAAGTACATTTCGGATGTTCACAAATATATTTGGCTTCCGCACATTCCGATGGGTCACAACAGAGGTAACAAACCCGTTTAAAGGATCGGAACCCGATCAGCTCAACATCAGGAGATAAAAAGCCTTCCTTTATTGGTTCTTCCTTCAGAAGGTCGGTGCTCAGATACTTCTTATTGTCATCAGGAAAAACAGTCACGATAACCGCATCTTCTGACACCTCGTTCTGGATTTTCAGGGCCCCGATAAAATTCGCTCCGGAAGAAATTCCAACTCCAAGTCCGATCCCTGCCAGTTTCTGGGCCATGATAATTCCATCCCCATCGTCCAGGCATATAATTGAATCCAGTTGATCCAGCTTGACAATCGGAGGTATAAACTCATCCGAAATACCCTGGATCCTATGTTTGCCTACTTTGCAACCAGATCTCCGGACCGGTTGTAAGAAAATGAGCTTCGGCATTGTCTTGATTTTCAAACTGATGAGGAAGAAACGCCCCATCAATACCGGCAGCCATTTTGTTGGCAAGATCGATACTACCCAGGAATTCGCCCTCTTCCTTACAAACCGGATTGATCGTCGCGCCGAATCCGCGGATCAGATTGATGCGTTCCGAGCTCATCCAATTGGGCATAAATATAGTAACCGGGTGCCCGAGCGCACGGCCAATAGCTGAAAACGATATCCCGGTATTGCCGCTGGTGGCTTCGATTATCAGTTTACCCTCTTTTAATACTCCCCTCTCGATGGCATTTCGTAAAATATGAAATGCCATACGTTCCTTGATGCTGCCGGTCATATTCATATTTTCGGCTTCGGCATAAATTTTCCTTATCCGCCCTTTGTAAAGAAATTCTATCTCAAGGAGCGGAGTATTTCCGATAAGGCTTGATAAACCCTTGATCTTTTTGAGGTACTTTTCGTTCATTGTATCAGGTTTAAGGAAAGGGTTAAAGTAACAATATCGGTGAAACGTAAAAATGATATCCTGCTGAGGAAAAAAAGAGTTGACAACTCTACTGAAGAAAAACTATATTTGCGTTATTGGTTGTGATTTTTTATGGATTACAACAAGTTAAGCAAGGAAAATCTGCTCAGGGAAAATCAAGCCCTGCGCAAGGAAATCGGCCAACTTCGTCAAGAGCAAATTGATTTAAGCCACCTCTCTGCCATCATCTACGATCGGAAACGCACCGAACAGAATTTCAAAAAAAT
>JBBAAF010000224.1:0-4535 GCA_041658425.1 Bacteroidales bacterium
ATACAAGCCTGAATCCGGCAAATAAAGCTGAAATTAAAGTCGGGATCAAATATCCGGAATCCGGCTTTAAAGCATTTTATGTCGATTTGAAATACAAAGCCCCATTCGGCGATGATTACACGCAGAGTACACGCATGTTTGTCGCTAATGACAATAAGTTGTTGTTGAAGGCTAAATAGCATGTAAGGTGAATCCAAAGCAAATTACCTGTATCCTTATTTCATGCCTGTTTTTATCTTATACAAGCTTTGCACAAATTATCGATTTTTCTAAGGCAACCATTTTCTTCCCTGAAAAGAAGAATGTTCAATTGCAAAAAGCTGTTCAGGTTTTGCAAGATGAGATTCACAAACGCAGCAATCTCTTTCTTCCGGTTATTGACAAACCATCATCCGAAGGCAACCAGATTATCGCTGTTATAGTTGAAGGAGGAATGGATAAATTCCCGGAGCCTTACAAAGCCGCTATCCGGAAACTGCCGGAAACGGGTAAAGATGGTTATAAAATTGCCCTTCTTGAAAACAATACTGTTATCATTGCCGGTCATGACGAACGTGGTGCTCTTTACGGTGTTGGCTGGCTGCTCCGGAAAATGGAACTGCTGAACGGACAAGTATTTGTTCCTGATAGTTTAAACATCTCCTCAACTCCTGTTTATCCCATCCGCGGACATCAGATGGGATATCGTCCGAAGACGAATGCTTATGATGCATGGAATGTTGCGCAATTTGATAGATATATTCGTGACCTGGTGATTTTTGGGGCAAACAGTATTGAAATTATGCCACCACGTACCGACGATGATTTTTCAAATATTCACATGAAACTGCCTGCTATTAAGATGATTGCAGAGCAATCGCGTATTTGTAAAGAGTATGGACTGGATGTATGGATGTGGTATCCCAATATGGGGAGTGATTATACTTCGCCTGATTCAATAAAGAAAGAGCTGGATGAGCGGGAAAACGTTTTCGGTGTATTGCCTAAACTTGATGCACTTTTTGTCCCGGGAGGAGATCCCGGCGAACTCGAACCGGATGAACTGTTTAATTGGCTGGGGAAAGTGGCCGTAGTCCTTCATAAATATCACCCTAATGCCAAAATATGGGTTTCACCACAGGTGTTTAAACCGAGCAAAGAATGGTACGGTAAATTTTATGAACATGTCAACCGACAATATGAGTGGTTTGGAGGTATCGTTTACGGTCCATGGATAAGGACACCACTTCCGGAGGTGAAGAAACTAATCAATCCAACGATACCGATCAGGTTATACCCCGACATCACGCACAGCCTGAGTTGCCAGTATCCTATACCTGAATGGGACATAGCCTACGCCATGACTTTAGGCCGCGAATGTATTAATCCACGTCCTGAAGATGAAAAGTATATCCATAACCTGTACGCGGGATTAGCTCAGGGAAGTATCAGCTATTCGGAAGGAACCAATGATGATGTGAATAAATTTGTGTGGAGCGATCAGGATTGGGATCCTTCCATTCCGGTAATGGAAACCCTGCGTGATTATGCCCGTTATTTTATCGGACCTGATTACACTGAGGGTGTGGCTCGGGGATTGATGGCACTCGAACACAATATCCGAGGGCCGCTTTTGTCAAACGAGCAAGTACAGCGAACACTTCAGCAATGGCAGTATATGGAAAAAATTGCTCCAGTCCACGTTTTGAGTAACCCACGTTTCCAAAGCGGATTGATCAGGGCTTATTTCGATGCATATATCCAAAGAAGGTTAATCTATGAAACCCATCTCGAACGCCGGGCAAGAAATATTCTCGAACGTGCTAAAATATCAGGTTCAAAACCGGCCATTTCGGATGCACAGAATACGCTGGCACTTGCTAATGAAAAACCGGTATCGCCTGAATTAAAACAACGTTGTTATGCTCTCGCTGATTCACTGTTCCGTAGTTTTGGTGCCCAGCTCACCATAAAAAAACACCATGCCGCTGACGGAAGGGGAAATTTCATTGACAACATTGATATTCCGCTTAACGATGCATTGTGGATATTGGATCAGCTGTCCCAGATCGAAAAGCTTAACGATGAACCCGAACGGCTGGATGCAATTGATAAAATGCTTCATCGGACAGATCCTGGTCCTGGTGGGTTTTATGACAACTTTGGAAATCCGGCTGCCTGGGAAAGGGTCAAAGCTAAAAGAACTTGGGCAGAAGATCCGGGAAGCCTCGAATCACCCCGGGTCAGCTTCGGAGTTGGATTGACCGGGATTGACTGGGTGCATGAAGTTGTTGCAAAAGGTTTTGAAGGACAAACTACCCCTTTGGCCTGGATGAATCAGATCAATACACTGTATGATACCCCATTGGAGATGGAATACGACAATCTTGATCCCCATGCTGATTATACTTTGAGAATTGCATATACAGGACGCTTCCGTTCAAATATGAAATTCGTTGCCGATGGTGTTACTATACATGATTATATCCGGATGGGAACCCAACCTTTGTTTGAATTTTCTCTGCCTAAAGAAGTTACACAGGATGGCAAAGTATCATTTACCTGGACTTGTGGGCAGGATGACGGCGGCGAAGGTGAACGTGGCTCGCAGGTAGCTGAAATCTGGTTGATAAAGAGGTGAAGAAAGTGAGAAAAGGTACCCACCCCAACCCCTCCCTGAAACAGGGAGGGACTCCTCTCCGAGGGAAATTCAGTGCTCATTCCCCCTCCCTGTTTCAGGGAGGGGGCCAGGGGGTGGGTACTTAAAGTCTGCTAAACCAGGGGGTGGGTACTTTGTTGAGCTTTGAGGCCAAATAGCATAAATTGAAGGGACTTAATTTTAATCAAATGAGAAGAATATTAATTTTTACCATTCTGGTTGCTCTATTTCTTAAAGGAACGACTTATGCACAGCAATTACCACCGCAACCGGTTATTCCCGGACAATGGATAAAATCGTGGCTACTGTGTGGCCCCATTCCTATAAAGGAACCTTTAGATGCCTCCGAGTCTTGGGGTCATCTGGTAGGTTTTAACACTGACTACCTGATAAAAGCGGGCGGAGAACATAATCTTCAGGTGAAAACCGGTGATGTTGTGAAATACACTAAAGGCTCAGCAACATGGAAACTATACAATTCACCTGATTCCATCATTGATCTGGATAGAACGGTGTCAAAAGCTGCCCCTGTGTTTGCCTATGCTTATACAGAAATACAATCAGACGAAAACAAAGTATGGTTCATCAGTTTAGGGACAAATGATGGGGGCAGACTTTGGGTAAATGGGATGAATGTATGGGATTACCCGCAAGCTCGTGGGCTTGTTGCTGCTGATGATGTGATTCCGGTACTGCTTAAAAAAGGGAAGAATACCTTGCTTTTAAAAGTAGAAGAACGGGGCAACCGTTGGGGTTTTTGTGTTCGGTTTCTTCCATTTTCAACAGCTTACCTGGCCGAAAGAGGCGAACTTTTCACGATCACTACCGAGGAGGACGGTGAGGCCGGGATTACTTCAGTATTTACAACACCTGTATTGCAACAACTTATTCAATATCTGAATATTGAAATAGTCAGTCGCCAAGATCAGCCAGTTCTGAAAGAACAACGCAACACTGATTTCTGCGGAAAAATAAACCTGAAATCTGATGACTATCAATCCTATACTGCATTAATGGAAATTCGTTTAAAAAGCGGAGAAAATATTCAACGAAAATTTTCTTTTTTTGCCGGCAAGCGCAAGAATTATACCCTGTTTTCAGACAGTAAATCAGACTACAGGATAGCCCTCAGTACACAGGCGTCAGAATCGGAGCAATGGGCAGCCCTGGAACTTAAGCATTGGCTAAAAGAGATCAGCGGGGTGGAATTGCCTGTCCAGGATTTGGATCAACCGCATAAAGGACCTCAGATTGTAATTGGCTATAATGATTTCATAAAAGAAAAAACTGGGGCAAATGCTCCGGCCGATTTGGATGAGTCGTTCCGCTATTGCAATTCGGGACCGGATATATTGATTTATGGCGGGAAGATACGCGGAACCATGTATGGCGTGATGGCTTTCCTCGAAAATGAGTTGGGCTGCAGGTGGTACACTCCCACTGTAAGCATAATCCCGGAACGGAAAGAATTAAATTTCAGTTGGTTCGACCATTCAGAACAGCCCGGAGTGAGAGTGCGAAATGACTTCTATTTTGAAGCATTCGATCCGGTTTGGGCTGCCAGAAACAGGATGAACGGCACCATGGGATTCAGGCAACAACCCGGAGGCGTGGAGAGTTACTGGGCAGTACATACTTTCTATCCGTTAATGCCACCATCGGAATTTTACGACAAGCATCCGGAATACTACAGTCTGATAGACGGGAAACGTGTTCATGAACGGGCGCAATTGTGCCTTTCAAATTCCGATGTTTTGAAAATCATTACCGAAAGGATCAAAAATCGTATGCGCGAAAGTCCCGAATACCTGATTTACGATGTATCGCAGAATGACTGGGATAATCCCTGCCAGTGCGAAAAATGTCAGGCAATTGTGAGCAGAGAGGGAAGCGAATC
>JBBAAF010000225.1:0-4510 GCA_041658425.1 Bacteroidales bacterium
GACGCCTCCCAAGATTAGTTGGGTCAATATGAAAAGATAAATGACTTTCATTTTCATAATTCCTTCGATTCAAATTTCTTTTTTGTTCCGGAAATATAAGTGTACAAGGCAGGTATCACATATAACGTCAGGATAAGAGCAAAGAGCAGCCCTCCAATAATTACGATCCCCATCGAAATACGGCTTTTGGCACCAGCTCCCAGAGCCAATGCAATCGGAAGCGCTCCGAGCACAGTAGCCAGGCTGGTCATCAGAATGGGCCTGAACCGCTGAGTGGCGGCTTCGATAGCCGAAATCCGAAGATCAGTCCCCGCGTATTTCTTCTGATTGGCAAATTCAACGATCAAAATGCCGTTTTTAGTAACGATTCCGATCAGCATGATCATCCCGATCTGACTGAAAATATTGAGAGTTTGACCGAAAAGGATCAGCGAAATTAAAGCCCCGGCAATGGCTAAAGGCACCGTAAGCATGATGACAAGCGGGTCCCGGAAACTTTCAAACTGTGCGGAAAGAATGAGGTAGATAAGGACCAATGCCAACAGGAATGCAAAGATCAGGGTATTCGAACTTTCGGCATAATCCCTTGATACACCGGTTAACGTAGTGGTAAAGGTATCATCCAGAACCTCATCGGCAATTTTCTGCATGGATTCAATTCCCTGGCCCAGAGTGTAACCTTTGGCAGGTGAAGCTGAAACCGTTGCGGATATGTACCGGTTAAACCGGTAAAGCTGCGGCAGGTTAACCCGATAATCAATTTGAACAACATTATCCAGCTGGATCATAACACCTTGCCGATTCCGGATATATACCGTACTAAGGTCGATCGGCTGATCACGGTATTGCCGGTCGGCCTGGCAAATAATCTGGTATTGTTTGCCGTTCATGATAAAAAATCCCATCCGCTGGCCGCCAAAAAATAACTGAAGAGTTTCGGCAATGTCCCTTAAAGTAAGCCCGAGGGTACGGGCCCGATCACGATCAATTCTAAGCGTCATTTCGGGCTTATTAAATTTCAGGTTCAGGTCGACAACCTGAAAAGCCGGACTGGACTGTGCTTTTTCCATAAAGGCCGGGATCGAGGCTCGCAATTTCTCCAGACTGGTTGCCTGAATCACAAATTGTACCGGCAATCCCGAGTTTCTTCCGCCACCAATAGTTTGTTCCTGTGTAACAAAACTCCTGGCAAAAGTCAGGGGCCGCAGAACCCCGGTAAGGTAATCCGCTAACTCTTGCTGACTCCGTTCACGCTGTCCCGGCGGTACCAGTGTAATCCTTACGAACCCGGTGTTTGATGAACCCCCGCCCATAGCGGTTAACCCCATAAATGATTCCTTCTCCGGTAAAGTGTCTACAATGTTGACCAACTGCTGCATATAGGCATCCATCTTCTCAAATGAAACTCCTTCAGGTGCCGTGGCAGATATTGTCAAACGCCCCTTATCTTCCAATGGTGCCAGCTCGCCCGGGATCCTCGGCCATAGAAATGCGACCAGACCTAATGAGATTGCCATGATAATAAAGGCGATCCATCTGTATTTTAAAAAGGCCTTTAAGGAACGATTGTACATGCCGATCAGCCCGACAAAGAAAGGTTCGGTTGCTGTATAAAAACGGTTATGGTGGTCGGCATGCCTGAGCCAGTTGGCTGCCAGCATAGGTGTTAAAGTCAGTGAAACAAAGGCGGAAATCAGCACCGCACCGGCCATAACAACCCCGAATTCCCTGAATAATTTACCAGTGAGGCCCTGGAGGAAAATAATCGGTAAAAACACCGCAGCCAGCGTAATAGTGGTCGATACAATGGCGAAGAAAATCTCCTTCGAACCCTTGAAGCCGGCCTCCATCGGCGACATCCCCTTTTCAATTTTCGTATATATATTCTCCAATACCACGATGGCATCATCCACCACCAATCCCGTGGCTAATACAATGCTGAGAAGCGTAAGGATATTTATCGTGTACCCTGTAATATACATGATAAAGAATGAACCGATCAGTGAAATCGGAATGGCAACAACCGGAATAATAGTGGTTCGCCATTCCCTGAAAAAGAGGAAGATGATCAGTACCACCAGAGAAAAAGCAATCAGAATGGTCTCTTCAACTTCGGTGATAGCTCTTCTGATAGATAAAGTCGTATCATTGGATATTCCAACGGTAATATCTTCAGGCATTTCCTTCTTTATCTGTTCCAGCCTGACCTTTACCTCATCTACAATTGCGATTTGATTTGAACCGGGTTGGGGAATGATTGCCAGACCGACCATTGGAATCTTTCCGTTTCCGCGCATGATCGTTTTTTCGTTCTCCGGCATGAGTTCCGCATGGCCGATATCCTTAAACTTAACGAGAGTGCCTTCGGATTCACGGATAATCAGGTCATCAAATTGTTCTTTCGTACTGATACGGCCAATCGTCCTGACTGACAGCTCTGTGCCATAACCTTCAATACGGCCTGACGGTAACTCGATATTCTCCCGGTTCACGGCATCACGGATATCGGAAGGTGTGAGGCCATAACCGGCTAATTTCAAAGGATCAATAAATAACTTAATGGAGTACCGTTTTTCCCCCCAAATACGGATTTCGCTGACCCCTGGGGTCGTTTGCAGGCGCTCCTTGAAAAGGTTGTTGGCAATTTCCGATAATTGCAGAAGATTGCGTTTATCGCTCTGGATAGTCAAACCGAAGATGGGGCTGGAATCTGCATCTGATTTCACCACCTGCGGAGGATCCACATCCGGTGGCAGTGAACGCATGGCCCGTGATACCCTGTCGCGTACATCATTGGCTGCTGCCTCCATATCCGTTCCGATCTGGAATTCAACCGTAATGCTGCTCCCTCCGTCGCGCGATGAGGAGGTCAAAGTTCTGATACCGGCAATCCCGTTAATGCTCTCTTCCAACGGCTCTGTAATCTGACTTTCGATGATTTCAGCGTTGGCTCCGGGATAGGAGGTGCTCACGGTGACCGTTGGTGGATCTACACTAGGATATTCCCTGACTCCGAGGAATGTAAACCCAATCACCCCGAAAAGGATAATTAGTATGGAAACCACAAGGGCCAGAACAGGCCGCTTGATGAAAATTCCGGAAAAATTCATAATAAAGCCGGTTTTATTATTTGGTATTAATCTGCTTTGATGGCCCCCGGCCTTTAACCGCTACAGGTGTTCCATCGTTGACCTGAAGAAGACCGGTTAAAATCAGACTGTCGCCGGGCTGCAATCCCTGTATGATCTGAACATCCTTCTCGGTGCGGATACCGGCAAAGATTGGTACCGATGTGGCCTTACCACCCCGGACCAAAAAAACTTTATTACCTGCAATGTCGCCAACCATTGCTTCGGATGGAATTTTAATCGCATCAGGAATCTTCTCCAGAACCACACTGATCCGGGCAAAGGTTCCGGGAACAAGAAGCCGTTTGGGATTGGTACAGGTCGCCCTTACTTTAACAGTCCGGGTGGCCTCATCTACACCAGATTCCACAGCATATACCTTTCCTGAAAATGGCTCCGGTGTATAATCCATACTAAAACTGATTTGCATACCAGACCTGATTAATTGAGTGTATTTTTCAGGTACCGAAAATTCGATTTTTATCGGATCAACCTGTTGAAGCGTAGCAATCAGTGTATTTGATGGTATGTAGCTGCCCGGACTGACATTCCGCAATCCGATTTTTCCGGAAAGAGGGGCAAAGATTTGTGTTTTTGCTATCTGTGCATCAAGTAGTTGCCTCTCCGCTTGTACTGATTTTAACGTATTGGCAACCATATCATATTCCTCCTGGCTGATTGCCTTAATATCAAGTAGTTGTCGTTTTCGGTACTCTTCATCCCGGGCCATTTTTTCCTGCACGGAGTTCTTGTTTAACTGGGCCTGAAGATCCTGATCGTTTATTTTCAGCAGAAGTGTTCCTTGCTTAACTTCAGTTCCTTCGTTGAAATAAATGCCTGTGATCCTGCCGGAAACCTCATTCCGCAATTCCACCTTTTCATTTGGCAATAATGTCCCGGTAGAGTATATAATATTCAGAAGAGTGTCGGGCTTAATAACCAGAACTTCAACGTTAACCGGACCCGATTTTCTGCCACTCGCGGCTGGTCCGGCTTTGGGTTTTTCTTTGCACGACACGGTTAATCCCATAATGGAGATACAAACCAGGATGGTCTGAATTAGTCTCATAACAACTTGGTATTTCTTGATTTCCACTTCTTGGTGCTTTTCTTATTTGACGGCATAAAGCTACCAATTAGTGATTCAGTGCCATCAATTGAAAAGTTAATTATTCCTAAAAAATGCTGCGGAGCATGGCTATCTAACGGACATATGGCAGGCCCGGTATTTGGCGTGCGCACCCTGAAAAAAGAGTAGGCAGTAGGCAGCAAGCAGTAAGATAAACTTCGAGATACTTGAATCTGTAACTTCAGAATTCAGAATTGGTCTTCGAATCTCTAAATTTTTACTTCCTTTTAAACCGGATCGGCATTATATTTGT
>JBBAAF010000226.1:0-4484 GCA_041658425.1 Bacteroidales bacterium
CTCCGTCGTGCATCTGGTACCTGTCGATCGTTGCATAGCCATTCAAGCGGTGTTGAAAAAGCGTCTCTTCCGCGCGCCCGAGCATTACCGAGGCAATTTTCAGTTTTTCAAGATTTTTAACCGGGATCAGGCTATCCCGGTTTTGCAGAACGGTTAGAGAAGCTGCCACTAACTCCCGATTGACCACATCGGCTCCCGGATTGTTCAGCCTATCGGGCAAACTGTCCGTGCGCAAAGGTTTCCAGGTATTCAGTCCGGTCCAGTGTTTTACAGCCAGGATGGCCTTGCACCGCTGCTCAATATCCGTCTCTGAAATTCTCCCGGTTCTGATGGCTTCTTCAATTCCGCTGATCGCTAACTCTACATTTTCAACATATACCAGCAGGTCATTACCGGCTTCAATTGCTTTCACTTCGATCTCTCCGGGAGGATTGGTGGAAGTAACACCCTTCATATTCAATGCATCCGTAACCACCATCCCGCTGAATCCCAGTTGTTTTCTAAGAAGATCGGTAATAACGGCATGGGAAAGGGTTGTTGGCACCCCGGTCTGCGGCTCAAGAGCCGGCACTTCGAGGTGTGCCACCATCACCGAGCCGAGGCCGTCAGCAATTAGTTGCCGGAAAGGGAAAAGCTCCACCGAATCCAATTGTTCTTTGGTGCGGTTGATGCGCGGGAGAGCAAGATGAGAATCGGTATCGGTATCGCCATGACCGGGGAAATGCTTGGCTGTGGCGAGAATGTGCATGTCCTGAAGGCCATTCATATAGGCACGTCCTTTGGCAGCCACCAGAGTTGGATTTTCACCGAACGACCGGTAATTGATCACCGGATTATTGGGGTTACTATTTACATCCACAACCGGGGCGAAATTCATCTGGATACCGATCTCTTTTAGTTCCCGGCCGATCTCTGCACCCATCCGGTAAATGATCTCATTGTCGCGGATAGCACCGAGCGCAATCTGGTAAGGAAACTTCGGAGTACTATCCAGCCGCATGGCCAATCCCCATTCGGCATCGATAGCCATCAGGATCGGAACCTTCGAAATGGATTGATAGCGGTTCACCAGCTCACCCTGCCTCACCGGCCCGCCCTGAAAAAAGGCAATTCCACCTATACCCGCCTCCCGGATCAAACGCTCGATCTCTGCCTGGTGTTCCGGCCCCCGGTTAGAAAACGCTGCCACCATGATCAGCTGTCCGATTCGCTCCCTCGGACTCAGCGAATTATACACCGAGTCAACCCAGCGTGAGTCGGTGCGGAGGTATGCCGGGGGGACAGGTTCCTGGGCATCCACAGATAAAAAAAAGAGCAGAAAGAATAAGAATTGCGAGATCCGGCCTGGAAAATTCAAACTTTTTTTCATACCATGATCAGGGCTCATATGAAGGAATTTTCTCCAAAGATATATTTTTAAGAGATTGTCGGTTACCGGTTATTAGTTATCGGGGCTGTGATTGTTGTGATTGTTGTGATTGTTGTGATTGTTGTGGTTATGGGTTATGGGTTTAGATCATGTTCATTGCCTGATTTCTCTGGGATTTGCGGTATCGGTTAGCGAATCAAATCTTCAGCGGTAAAAGAGTATATCAGGAATCAGGAAGAGCATCATAAGAAAAAAACATTTCAGGAAGAATAGGAGGTGTTCATGAGACTATATGAGTACCACCAGAATACACCTGATCCTGACGGATTGGTTTTCCCATTCTTGCCTGATAATTTCCACAAGCTTGACATGACCGATCAATTCGGCCATATATCCTCAAAAACTTCGGTATACAATAGATATCTAACAACATTGGCCACCAAGGCAGAAATATCGAAACATATCAGTTCTCATACAGCCAGGCACACTTTTGCCGATTTAGCACGTCAGGGTAATGCTGATCTTTATGGTATATCAAAAACCCTTGGTCATTCTTCTCTTGCCGTCACTGAAATGTACATCAAAGGATTTGATCAAGATTCTGTAGATGAGGTTGTTAAAATTGTAAATGCTGGTATTACAGGAAAGAATGGAAAGAGTATATGACCATCTTATTATTTATTCCGGCTGATACTTTTGCCCACTGACCCCACCTGTACCCATTACAAAACCTAATCAAACCCAGCAATGACGGGCAATTGGGCATTTGGGCATTGGATAATGCAAAATCTATTTGGCAGTATTGGAAGCAGAAATTAGGATTCTCTACTCTCTCGTGCTGGCAATCCAATCACCAGACTGAGCTTGATGTCAACGAATTGGCCACTCTTCTCTCGGATGAGCTTTTTAGATTTCACCACCAAATCATATCCGGAGTAGTAGGTTCTGATGATTCGGATGCTTAAATAAGCAGAGCAAAGCAATTTACCATTCTCCATAATCATCACTTCCTGAAACTTGGGATCCCGGTATTTCTCCTTTTCGTGAAACTGGAGAGTGATTTCTCCCAATTCTTCTTTACCTCTGAAAGGTTTTTTGTCTGTAATGTAGATGGTTTGTTCCAGATCTTCTTTTATGCAAAATGGTTTAGCCATCTTATTGGCATGAGCCTCTTGATTTAGTTCCTTTTTCTCCTCCCGGTATTTCTGGTTCTCAGCTTCTTTGGCTGCATTCTCTCCAGCCGTAGAAACAGATAGTTGAACATTAAGTATCTCATCATCCTTACTGAAGTTGGCTCGATACCGGGAAACTTCATATTCCTTATGAATAAAGGGTAGAAGCAAGTTATTATATCTCTGTGGGACAATGCCGATTGGCAGTCTACTATCACCAAAATCATCGAAAGGATACACATAGATTTCATCCTTACCTGAAGCATACCAGAACTTACAATTGAATTTAGGTAACATTTGGCTGCGAAGTCTTCTGTGATCCACTGAATTAAGACGGGTAGAAATTGTTTTCTCGCCTGATTCCATTTTAGGTTCACTCTCTCCTTGGTAGGAATGTTTGTTATTAGATGATTCTTTGGAGGAACCAGAGAATAAGTTCAAAAGTACAGATAGTAGGCTCATAGTAAAAGGTAGTTGGTAAAGATTCGACTGATTAAGACTCTGGTTAAAGTTAGGAAAAAATACCAGTCCCGGCAATGACAAAACAAGGGAGCTTATAACAGGTCTATTGAATCTTGAATGACAAACCTATACCTTGAGATGGATAACCAATTCCCAACTGGTTCAGTTTGATACCTGCCTGACGAAGTTGGCCCCACAAGCTGCTAATTCCATAATTCCAGCAACTATAGCGCACGAAGCCTTACTTATCGAGTGTATTTGATTATTTATCATTATTTAACAAATCTACAAATTGTTCATCGAATTGGAACTTTGGGGCTTTCCCTTCAGTAATATCATAAACAAATCCTGCGTTCTCTAAAATCCGAATTTTGCTCCTTAAGTTTTCATGCTCGTTCTCATAATACTTAAATGCAGGACTACTCAAATTAAATGGAACACTTTTGCTTGTCGAAATAAAAAATTCTCTACACAAATTCATTGACGGATTCTTTAAGTCAGTTTTCATTTCATTAATTAACTCAGGCATCTTCAATTTGATATCCTGAAATGTCTTTTTTATGATCCTTTTCGAATCTTTGTTTTTTGCATTTTCTGACAACCTATTTGCGAAATAATTGCCAAAAATCCCAATAAGTAATCCAGAACCAAAAGTTATTACATGTGATAAAATTGAATTCATATTGATAATATTAATTGTAAGGTTATAATTCCTCAAAATAATCCGAGTCAATTTTTTTTATCAGGTATTCATTAACTGTGGAAAGTCCAACATTATGTTCAATCATCAAATTTGCTAATCTTTCCCCGTCAATTAGAACTATCTTGTACTCAACCTGCGTCACAAATTCATAGACACTACGAGGGAATGTGGAAGTTGTGATGAAAATTCCCTTTTTTGCCTTCTTTGAAGCCAAAGCTCCGGTAAAGTCTCGTATCTCTTTAGGAGGTATGGAATTCTCCTATTTCTTTGCTTGCAGATATATCGTATCAAGTCCAAGTTTATCCTCCTTAATGATTCCATCGATACCCCCATCTCCAGACTTGCCAAGGGCTTGACCTGCATCCTTCCTTGAACCGCCATATCCCATCCTGATTAACAAATCAACCACAAGTTTCTCGAAAAAAGCAGGTGAACAGTTCTTAACAACATCAAGGACTTCTTTGGCTAACTCGGACCTAAGTTTCTGGTAGGCATGTTCAAGTGCCTCTTCGGGTGTTTTGTTTGTTGTTAGGTCTAAAAGAGAAGCCGGTTCTTCTTCATCAGATTCCTTAATTTTTTTAACCAATTTAAATTCAATAAATTCCGGATATCGAGTCAAGAATTGTGCTGTAATTTCCTTTGGATTTTCCTTTAACACGGATTTTCACGGTGATTATCTGGCCGTATAATATTAGGTATAGGATGCACCCTGGAAGATTAATTTTTTATTATCAAGCCAACTATATCTGTGGTCTTGAAATCGGTTCATAGTTTCTAA
>JBBAAF010000227.1:0-4409 GCA_041658425.1 Bacteroidales bacterium
GCTTGCAACCGCCCGAAACCAACGGATAGAATCTTCATCGATTTTTCCGATCGCATTGATAGGTCGGAAGATCTGAGTCCGGAAATCGAAAAGGTAGAGTTTTTTCAGATCGGGATGACGACACCAATTGAATATCCTTCCAACATCCGGTTAATGAATGACCGTATTTTTTTCATTGATCGCGGAGGTTCTTACCGCAGTCGCATCAATGCGGTGGTTGCTGTCGATCTGAAGGGATCCATTCTATGGAAAAATGACAGGAAAGGAAAAGGTCCGGGGGAATTTCAGTATATTACAGATCTGGTAGTCCTTCCCGGATCAGACCAGGTTGTGATCAATGATCCCTGGTCAAATAAGCTATTGTTCTTTAACTCTGATGGAAAATATCTTAACCAAATCGAATTTTTACTAAAAGCGAGAAAGCTCGTTGAATTGGATCCCGGCACGATAGTAGCAAACGTGGAAAAGGGCATTGATCCGAACAATCCTGACCAGCAAATCCGATATGATCTTGCCTTCCTCGATCATAAGGGGAATATTATTAATCATGCCCTGCCCAACAAACATACCGGAAAAGATTGGTTTTGGTTCGGAGAAACCCTTTTGCAGGGGGGGAATCAACTGCTCTACACCAATACACTGACCTATTCCATTTATGAGGTTACGCGTGACGGGGCCTCACCGAGATGGACCTTGGATTTCGGACAGTATAACGCGGATACCGCACGTTATCTTTATGCAAAAACTGCTGCTGATGGTCCGATGGTGGCATCCATGAGCGAAAGTTCTACCGGTGTTTTAGCATTTCGGGTGATCCATACGCCAAAGAACCTGTGGGTTCTGGTGCCGCATGATCAAAAGATGAATCTTGAGCTCATCAATAAAAAAACGCATAAAATAAGCCATTACCGAAAACCGGCAAAGACCGATTTCATATATAAAGGGATCCCTGTTCCGGTTTTCGAACTTACCCAAAACGGGGAAGTTATCCTGTATACCCTGACCGCTCTCGATGCCAGGGAAAAATGGGATGAACTATCAGCCGAACAAAAGGCCACTGCCGATCCTAAATGGCGCAAACTCATGGAAACCATCGATCCTGAAGGTAATCCGATAATCGTGATGATCTGGCCGAGGTAGTTTTACCGAATAGTGGGATTACATTCCCTAAATTTTACTTAATTTTGGGATTATATTCCCAATTTTAAAATAAAATGATAGAAAGAGCGCTTAATTCAATCATCCGCGAAAGGCTTTTTACCGGAAAAGCAATCGTTCTGATGGGTGCCAGGCAGACCGGTAAAACAACTCTCTTGCATGAAATAATCTCGGGAATGCCGGATACATTGTGGCTCGACGGCGATGTTCCCGAAGTAAATAAATTATTTGAGGAGGGATCTCCCGACAGGTTCCGAGCCCAATTTGCCGGGAAAAAACTGATTGTCCTGGATGAGGCACAGAGAATTAAAGATATTGGAATCCGGCTTAAATACCTTACTGATCATTTTAAGGAACTGCAGGTTATTGCCACAGGTTCATCCGCTTTTGAACTGGCTAACGAGGTTAACGAGCCCTTGACAGGCCGAAAATGGGAATATAATTTATTCCCTTTATCGTTCGCCGAAATGATTAAGCACCATGGGTATGTCAGGGAAAAGAGCCTGCTCACTCATCGGCTGATATATGGCTATTATCCGGAAGTTGTTAATTCTGAAGGAAATGAAAAAGAGGTACTGAAGAGCCTTTCCGACAGCTATTTGTTTAAGGATATATTGAAATGGGAGCAGATAAAAAAGCCCGACAAACTTACCAAGCTATTACAAGCACTTGCTTTCCAGATCGGGAATCAGGTTTCAGATAACGAACTATCTCAACTGATTGGTATGGACCATAAAACGGTGGGCAAATACCTGAACCTGCTGGAAAAGGTGTACATTATTTTCCGATTGCCAAGTTTTGCCAGGAATCTCAGGAATGAACTTAAAATGAGCCGAAAGATCTATTTTTTCGACAACGGGATTCGCAATGCCCTGATTTCCAACTTTCAGATACCTGAAATGCGGCAGGATGCCGGTGCCTTATGGGAGAATTTCATGATAAGCGAACGCATGAAGTTCAACCATTACAACCGGAAATGGTGCAATACCTACTTCTGGCGCACCCATGAACAACAGGAGATCGATTACATTGAAGAATACGACGGAAAGCTGCATGGTTTTGAATTCAAATGGAATCCTAAGGCCAGGGCCCGTTTCCCAAAAACCTTCCTGAAAGCCTATCCCGATTGCGAAACACAGGTAATCACACCCGAGAATGTGGATGGGTTTCTGATGGCTTGATAAAATGTAATGTTTTCGCGTTTCATCCGTATTACTATCCGAATAGATAACGCATGCATCAAAAGGCCTTCCTGGATCTGATTGAGCCGCTCAAACCCCGATTGTTCGGGTTTGCATACCGTATGCTCAGAAACCGGGAAGATGCACGGGATGCGATGCAGGAACTGATGATGAAACTCTGGAATAACAGGAAAACATTGGAAACAAAAGGAAATATAAAGACTTGCTGCTTCACGGCCCTGTACCATGATTGCATCGACCGGCTGAGAAAACGAAACCGGTTCCGGCTAGTCACCGGCTCCGACCTGATCGAAATCCAGGATAACGTGAAAGTCGACCAGGATTTTGAGAACAATGATCTGATCCGGCAAATCCGGGAATCCATTGACAACCTGCCTTATAAACAGAAGGTTATCATGGAGTTGCGGGATTTTCAGGAGTTTGATTATGAAGAGATTGCTAAAATGATGAACATGACCGTTAATGCCGTGCGGGTTACGGTTGCCCGGAGCCGTGCGTCGATATCGGAAAAAATGAAGAAGGAGATCAGCTATGGAACAGGAACACTTTGATCCGGACTTTAAGGAAATTTATGAATGGTATATCCGCGAAGAGCAGGAAGAATCCCGGAAAATATACGATGAAATTGCCCCGGAACTCACGCTTCCGGTCAGGCGCATCCGTCGCTGGTGGTACCCGGCAGCTGCCGCACTGCTGATCCTGGTTGCCGGAACCTGGGCGCTAACATCGGACAAGAGTCCATTCCAATCCAAACCCAAATACACGGAAGCTGAAGTAAGACAATCGCTCGAAAAAACCATCCGGGCTTTGTCGATTTGCAGCAAAACCGTGCGAGAAGAATTTAGCCATATTGAAGATCTCTCCGCCATGACGGATGCCATCAAACCCGCAAAAAGGACCCCGGCCATCGACCCAAAATCAGATTCAAACACCATTAAAAATTAATTACCATGAAAAAGGTTTTTATGATTCTCTTTTCACTTATTCCCCTAACCTTATCTGCTCAGGTAACAACCAACACCGGCAACGTTACCGGTGTAAACAAGGCAACCACCGGAAGCACATCAGTCAACCTGAACACGCCAGGAGTAGCGGGACAGACCACCACGGTTTCGGCAACCTCAGCCGGGCAAAAGGAGTTGTCGGAAGTCCTTACCGGATTTAAAGGCCACGAATACAACTATTTTGAAATCAATCAAGAAATGTTCAAGGCCTTTTGTGAACTGGAATATGCCGATTCCACAACCATTGCCCTGTTCAGCAAGATCAAATCGGTGAAAATGCTAGAACTGGTTCGCACACCGAAAGAACAAAAACTACTAGATGCCGGGAAACTTGACAACGAACCCTGGGATCCCCAATTTTATGTATCAGTAACCAGCCAGCTCGACCTCACCGGATACACTCAATTGCTCAGATCAAAGAACTACCGCACTTTAGCCCTGTTCCTAAAAAAAGAATATGGTCCGGTGGATAATGAATTCCTGCTCATCACCGACCGGTTGGTCATCGATATACGCGGCGACATCATGATCAAAACCATCTATCAGATGGAAGAGATGATGGGGTATGTGCAGCAGATATTGCCGAATTAAGTAAAAAGTCTCAAGGCTCAAGGCTCAGGGCCCAAGTAAGACTCAGGGCGATCCACCTTACCACCCGACCCACTATTGACTAATTATGTTATGAAATTACCAACTTCAATTATTATAACCTGCGTTTTATCTGTCCTGGTGGCTTCCTGTACCAATAGGGATCCGGGATTGGGAAAGAATCCGGAAGTAATAAAAATAAACATAGATGATAAAAAACGACCTCTATTAAATGTTAGTATAGAAGATGTGGTCCCTCTTGAAACCTCTCAAAATAGCCTTTTAGGTTACCAAGCTAAGGTCAAATATTTTAACAACCGATTCTACATTCTTAATAATAATAGGTTTGAACAACCCACTCTTTTTGTTTTTGATGAAAGGGGTCATTTCCTTAAGAAAACCATTCGAGGAAAGGGGCCTGGGGAAGTAATTGAACCTTTTGCATTTACGATAAACG
>JBBAAF010000228.1:0-4324 GCA_041658425.1 Bacteroidales bacterium
AGTCCTGTCAATGAACCTACAGTTTATTATCATAGCATGGATTTACTGGATGATCAAAAACTCACTGATATTTTTAACGAAATTCGTCCGGATGCAGTCATTCATACTGCAGCTATGGCCAACATCGACGAATGCCAGAAAAATCAGGAAAGAGCCGGACAGGTCAATATAGGCATCACAAAAACCATTGCCCGGCTTTGTCAGGAGTCGGGAGCTAAATTGGTCTTTTGCTCCACCGATACGGTTTTTGACGGAACGAAAGGAAACTACACTGAAACTGATGCTCCGCATCCTGTTAATTTCTATGCAGAAACCAAAGTAAAAGCGGAGCAGATCGTTTTGTCAGCGTCCGATAAAAATGTTGTGGCACGTCTGTCATTGGTGATGGGACTTCCGGTAATGGGACAAGGAAACTCGTTCCTGGCTGATACCATTGAAAAGCTGAAAAAGGGTGTCGGGGTTCCATTTCCAGCCAACGAAACCCGTACTCCTCTGGATGTGGTTACCCTGGGAAGCGCTTTAGTTGAACTGGCCGGGCATCAGTATGGCGGAATTATTCACCTTGCGGGTAACACCAGGATCAACCGCTATGAGATGGCAAGAGAAATAGCCATTGCATTAGGTTACTCACCAGAACTGATTCTCAGCACCGACTCCAATGCCATGGAGGGAAGGGCACCCAGGCCTAACGATGCTTCCATGGACAATTCCCTTGCAAAGAAAATATTGAAAACTCCAATGTGCACTCTTTCGGAAGGGTTGGAGTTAACCTTGAATTATAAAATTCGATAAACACAAACAATGAGTAAAATTAAGTTCGGCTTAGAAATTAAGTTTGGTACACAATATGGGAAAGAGGAAGAAGAAGCAGTTTTAAGAGTACTGCGCAACAATGCACCCACCAGCGGAGACGAATGCATAGCGTTTGAAAAAATATATGCGGAATACTCGAGAGCAAAGTATGCCAGGGTAGTCAGCAACGGAACTGCTGCTCTTTTCCTGTCCATGATTGGCATTGGCCTCCGTCCGGGCGACCGGGTTTTGACCACCCCGGTTACCTGGATTGCCACAGCCGCAGCTCCTGCAACCCTGGGTGCTGTTGTTGACTTTGTCGATATTGATCCAATCACTCACAATCTGGATCCCAATCAATTAGAAGATAAGTTGACTCCCGATACCAAAGTTGTCATTCCAGTTCACCTGTATGGACAAGCCTGCGAAATGGATGAGATTATGGCCTTATCAGAAAAGCACAACTTCGCAGTGGTGGAAGATGCCGCTCATGCAATCGGCGCAGAATATAAAGGGAAAAAGGTGGGTACCTTTGGCGTAACCGGATGCTTTAGCTTTCATGAACAAAAGAACATCTCTACTCTGGGGGAAGGAGGCATCGTCCTGACCAATGACCACAAGATTTTCGAACGCATCTCGCTCTATCGTTCTCATTGCACAAGGGTTCATGGTACCAGCACTAAATATTGCACCCTGGACACGGAAAAATTTCCTATAGGGAAAAAATTCTGGTGGCAGGATTTTGATGATTGCGGATACAACTTCCGTATGACGGACATTCAGGCAGCAGTAGGCATTGAACAATTGAAAAAAGTAGATCAGCTGAATCAACGCCGAATCGACAATGCCGCATACATCACTCATGGATTAGAAGGCGTTCCCGGCCTGACTCTGCCAACAGTCCGACCATACAACAAACATGTTTTTCATCTCTATCCTGTGATGATTGATGCCAAAGAGTTCGGAATGAGCAAGGAGGATTTTATCTACGATATGCTGCACAAGTTTGGCATCAAAGTCGGATTTCATTACATTCCGCTTCACTACTCTACTGCATTCAAAAACCGTGGATTCAAAAAGGGTCAATTCCCTAATGCAGAAAAACTAGGTGATCAACTTGTTACACTCCCTATTAATCCACGCCAGACGGAAGAGGCTTTGGAGTATCTGGTGAACAGCATCAAGGCAGTCAGATCATAACTATCAACGATTCAAGGAAACAAACCGTAAATTATTTGGACATGGAATTCACAGATCATGTTAACGCTTTGATCAGGAACGACGGTTTCTTATCCCCTTCCAGTCCGGTTTTTATAGCCCGATCACCCGGCCGGCTCGATCTGATGGGTGGAAACGATGACTACACCGGTGGATTGGTCTTTGAATCCACCATCCGGGAAGCTACTTATGCCGCTGCCCAGCTACGAACTGATCAACTGATCGTTTTGAAAAACCCGACAGCTACTGAAGCCGGATGGAATGGTGATGTGACTATCGCTTGCGCAGAACTGCGTGATGAGTCTTCGGTGAGAACTTATGTCAACAGCTCGCCCTCAATTCGCTGGACTGCTTATGTACTGGGAACCCTGTATTATCTTAAAAAGAAATTTCCTGAACAAATCCGCACAGGCATTCAGATTTACATGGAATCGGCTGTTCCTTTAAACAGGGGGGTAAGTTCTTCAGCTGCCATCGAGGTTTCAGTCATGAAAGCCGCTGCAGCTGCTTACGGGCTTGATCTTGGGGGAATTGAACTGGCCCTGGCCTGTCAGTGGGTGGAAAATGTGATTGCTGAATCAGCTTGCGGGATCATGGACCAGATTGCGGTTGTAGGAGGGAAAGAGGGATTTATCTTGCCGTTGGTTTGTCAGCCTTGTTTACCCGAACCCCTGATACAACTTCCCGGTGAGTTGCAAATCTGGGGGATCGATTCAGGAGTAAGCCATCAGGTATCCGGGATTGAGTACGAAGCTGCCCGTGCCGCAGCGTTTATGGGTTACAAAATGATCTGCGACCAGGAGCAGATCTCAGTTACTTTGGATGGTCGAAGTGAGATTGAACGCTATACCGATCAACACTGGGATGGATATCTGGCCAACTTATCGCCTTCTCTTTTTCATGAAAAATACGAGGGAAAACTACCTGTCACGATGAATCGCCGTGAGTTTCTGGCCCGGCACGCTTTTCATGTTGATCCATACACACCTTTGAAAGAAGGAGTAATCTATTCCATTCGTGCCAATACACATTATGCTGTCGAGGAGAACTACCGGGTGCAGCTATTCTCCGAATTGTCGAGAGGTGCATCGCTGGCACCCTCCAAAAGGGCATTTAAAATGATGGGGGAACTGATGTATCAGTCGCATTATGCCTATACTGAATGTGGTTTGGGAGCAAAAGCTACTGATTATATTGTCAGCCTTTTCAGGAATGAAGGCATTCGCAACGGCATCTACGGTGCCAAAATAACCGGTGGAGGTGCCGGAGGAACTGTCGCTATCCTGGCTGAAAAAAGTGCCTCCGGGGTAGTTCACAGAGTTTTCGACCTTTACGCTCAATCAGGAATGGGTGATCCATACCTTTTTGAAGGAAGCTCTGACGGAGCTGACACCTTTGGCATTCTGAAAATCAATGGATAGCTGTCTATTGTGGTTGATTTTTTCATTTGGCAAGGCATGCTAATGATCGATAATTCTTTTTACCTGTATGAAGCAGATAATTAGTTATCATATATTTACATCAATATTTATCGAGGTTTTAGTACTAACCATAAGCATTTTAACCATGAAAAAAATATATACGTTTATTATATTCTTTAGTATTGTCGCCGCTTCGGGATGTATCAGACAAAAAGAACCTGTTGACTATGTTAATCCTTTTCTGGGAACTTCCGGTAATCGTTGGATGCTTTTCCCCGGACCCTGTATGCCATTTGGGATGGTAAAGTTAAGTGATACAGAAATTGAAGGGTATGTGAAACGTAAAGCCGGATGGAGTGAATATATCCTCCATTTTGTAGCCCGTTTCAATCGTCCTTTCGAATCGATGGGAGGATGGCAAGGGGCAAATATTTTGAATGAAACGGATGAGGTTCACGTAACTGAAGACTCAGATATCGGGGCATTCCTGAAATTTAAATTAGGGAATGATCCACTTGTTTTAATGAAAACAGGTATTTCGTACGTGAGTACCCGGCAGGCAAGGTTGAATATGGAATCAGAGATGGATAAGTATAAGTGGGACTTTGATGCTGTTCATAAAAATGCAAGAGATACATGGAATAATCTGTTGGGAAAAATAAAAGTGGAAGGAAGGTCGGAGACCGACAAAGTGAAATTTTATACCAACCTGTACCATTCTTATAGTGCCCGCACAATTTATAGCGATGTAAACGGGAAATGAGTCAAGTCGTTACTCGAGATCTATGATAAGGGTGGATGGCTGCCAAAAGGAAAAGATTTAAATTTAAAGAAATGCTTAATCGTGTTGAAAACAATTGATGTTTTACTATAAGAGAAAATCTATGAAAAGA
>JBBAAF010000229.1:0-4253 GCA_041658425.1 Bacteroidales bacterium
TTCCCCCAGTGCGATCCAGGCTTCCACGGTGAATTCTTTCATTCCTTTGAGCTGCGTGGTTCCGGTACCTTTTAAACAGGCAGTAAACCCATCTAATGCCAGTCCTTTTCCTTTTACACCGGCAGCTTCCCCAAAATACCCCTCCAATGTATCAGCCTTGCCTCCAATAATTTCCACCGTTTTGCGGTTTGTAATATTTTCAAAATCCCAGTGAATCTGCGGGTTTTGCGCCTGAGATACTGAAACTCGTGTAACCAGGATAAATAAAATGAGCAGTCCGGATATCTTTTTCATGGTAAACCAGCTTTTAGTTAGAACAACGTAATGCTTGTAAAAATATCGGATTTAAAAATGGCAGTGATTACTTAATTTGCCTGATCTGGATGTAATGTTAGCTGGGACAAGGCAAGGTTATGGTCACCGTAAGAAAGTATCTTAAATTGCTAACAAACCTTGATGAACCTAAGCAGATCCGGTTTAACTTGATACCCAAATTGGACAATGCGCAACGAGCTTAAACTGTTCATGAGTATGAAAACCATAGGTAGGGTAATGTTCTGTTTGATAATTGTTTACGGTTTTGCAGGATGTAAACCAGAAAAGCCGGTCAGCACTTTTCCATTATTATCTGAGGATTTATTCCGGGAGCCGCCGATCGAAGCCCGGCCTGGTGCTCTGTGGCCCTGGCTGAACGGGTATGTCGACCGAAAGCAATTGGTCCGTGAACTGGAGCAGATGAAGGCTAAAGGTATGCGCGGACCGATTATCTGGGATATCGGGAGCCTTGCTGATCCGCTGAAAATGATACCAACCGGACCCGCATTCCTTGGGGAGGAATCATTGAAATCAATCCACCTGGCAATGGATGAGTGTAAACGGCTCGGACTCGATCTGGGCATCGTGGCCTCTAGCAGCTGGAATGCCGGCGGGAGCTGGATTAAACCGGAAGATGCGAGCAAGTCGATCATTTCGAGTGAAATGGCTTTAAAAGGACCGGCTGATTATAAGGATACGTTACCGGTTCCTAAGGGAATGAGCCAGTATCATTCTGAGATATCGGTTTATGCTATACCTTTAAAATCAGGTCAGTCAATTACCAAACAGTTTGATATTCTGGATATATCCGATCGGTACGATGGAAAGACCCTGATCTGGAAAGTGCCGGATGGTGAATGGAAGATTCTTCGGTTTATTTGCAACAACACCGGCCAGAATCTGGTTTGTCCAAGTCCGAATTCCAATGGCCTTATAATCGATCATCTCAGTGCTGACGCCGCCGATAAGCATATCTCCTATATGATTAAAACAATCCTCGGCGATCGTACCGGTTTTGGTGCATTGAAAACATTTATGCTGGATAGTTATGAGGTAGATCCGGCTGACGACTGGACACCCGATTTTCTCATGGAATTTCAAAATCTTTTCGGCTATGACCCTCTCCCGCTTTTACCGGCATTATCCGGGATAATTATAGATAATGAGGATGTTACAAAAAGGTTCCTGCATGATTATCATAAAGCGGTTGGTGATATGCTGGTTACCAATCATTTTGTGAAGGAGAAGGAGATACTGAATAAAAACGGACTAAAATTGCTTGCAGAGGCCGGTCATGGTGGATATGCCCGGGTAGATCCTTTAAAGGCATTGGGTGTAGCCGATATTCCGATGGGCGAATTCTGGAACGGTAGCGAGTTCTGGGTGACTAAAGAGGCTGCCAGTGCCGCTCATATCTATGGCAAAACCCTCGTAAATGCAGAGACATTAACAGGTTGGCGTGCCTGGAAGGATGGTCCGGCTAATTATAAAAGACTTTTTGACGTGGCCTTATGTGAAGGGCTGAACCAGGTCACCTTCCATACATTCACTCATAACCCTCCTGAGGCCGGTTTACCCGGTTTTGTATACCATGCCGGCGAACATTTTAATGTCAATTCTACTTGGTGGGAGTATGCCGGCCCGATGCTTAAATACATGTCGAGATGCAGCTATATGCTCCAGCAGGGACAGTTTGTGGGCGATCTTTGCCTCTATTACGGCGATCAGGCCCCAAACCTCGTTCCGCCAAGACGCATCGACCCTAACCTGACAACCAAATATGATTCCACCCAATGCGGGCATTGCGGCGCACCAAAGCCCGTTAATACAACTGGTCTCGGTAAAGGATATGATTATGACTATGTCAATGAGGAAGTTATCCTCACGAAAATGGAATTTGTCAACGGAGAATTGACTCTTCCAAAAGAGTTAAGCTATCGTGTTATGGTTATCCCTGATAAAACGGAAATATCTTTGGATGTTCTTCGAAAACTGGAAAAGCTGATCAAAGCCGGTGCGGTAGTTTTTGGACCGAAACCATTACTGTCAAACAGTCTGATAAATTTTCCCAATTGCGATGTGGAAGTTAGAAAGCTCGGAGAAAAAATCTGGGGCGATTGTGATGGGGTAAAAGTTACCTCACACCTGTACGGGAAAGGAAAAGTGTATTACGGTTTGCCTTTAAGAACGGTGATGACTGAATTGGGAATTAAACCTGATTTTACAGCCGGAGGTTTTGATAATTCCGACCAGCATATCGATTTTATCCACCGGAGAACTCAGGAAGAGGATATCTACTTTGTTTCCAATAGCGCCCTGAACTGGCAAAAGTTTACCGCCCGATTCCGAATCCCTTCGGATAAAACCCCTTACCTCTGGCTGGCCGATGACGGAAGCATTCAGCCATGCAAGGTGCTTGAATCCGGCAATGAGTTTACCACTTTGGAGCTGAACCTCCCGCCCGTCGGATCCGTATTTGTTGTTTTTAAACCCGGGGGAAAAGTGATCAAAACGGTTTTGGGAAAAGAAATAATGAAACTTGTTGAAAATCAACATTCCGACATAGTCTCTCCGGACAAACCCTGGAAGATCACCTTCCCCGGAGGCCGGGGCGCTCCAAAAGAACTGATGATGAATGATCTGTCAGATTGGACACAATCGACTATTGATGGCGTGAAGTATTTCTCAGGAACTGCCAGGTATTCAACCACTTTCAACATTCCGGTTTCCCTGATTAATAATCAAAACGGCCTTTTCCTTGATCTTGGCGATGTTAAAGAAATCGCTTTAGTTAAAATCAACGGAGTTATGGCGGATACACTTTGGAAACAGCCTTATGTGACCTCCATTTCGAAATTTGTTAGGCCCGGTAAGAATCAGATTGAAATAGATGTCACGAATCTCTGGCATAACCGTCTGGTTGGAGATGCGGGAAAAGTGGGACCGGAGAGAATCACCCGGACCAATATCCAAAACAGATACCGGAAAAATATTCCATTGCTGCCATCAGGATTGATCGGACCAGTGGTAATTCGCTAATTTGGACAGATAACTATCAATTAAGGAGTGTTATGATCAATAAACTGGCAATCCATATTTTATTGGCAGTCCTTTTGGTTTTTTCTTCAGGAAACGGGACCTATGCTCAGAAAATTTATTGGGGCGAAGAAGTGCCCAAAGACTGGAATGGCCATTGGCAGGGAAAGTTCCTCACAACTACCGAAAAGACCGGCTTTGAGCGAACTGCTTCCTCGATGGAAGTTCTGGAATTCATTGAAAACATGAAATGGATCAGCGGGTTTGTTCAGGTCATTGACCTTTTTACTTCTGATTTGGGGCGTGTTTGCCCGGCAGTCGTTCTGGCTGATCCCCGGATCAATTCTGCCGCGGAAGCAAAGAAATCCGGAAAACCAGTCATTTACCTTCAGGGAAATATCCATCCTCCCGAGGCCGAAGGCAAAGAGGCACTGATGATGGTTATACGGGATATTCTGGTTGGCTCAAAAAGGCATTTGCTGGATAATCAGATCATCATAATCTGTCCGAATTTTAATGTCGATGGGAATGATATCCTGTCGATCCAGGATGGCACTCCCTACCTGATCGGATCTGGAACGACTTCAAAAGGTTATAATCTCAACCGCGATGCCATAAAACTGGAATCAACCGAAGCTAACGGTTTATACAAGAACGTTTTGAATGCATGGGACCCTGTTTTGTTTTTTGATGCCCATGCCATGGAAAGGGTAAAGCACGGCTATGCAATCTGTTACGCTACCTGCAATTTGCCAACCGCTAATCCTGAACCACCCGATTATATCTGGAATTCATTGTTCCCGGCTGTAAGGGAGAAAGTCAGGGATAATTACGGTCTGGAGACTTTTACGCATTGTTTATCCGATGAGGAGAACTGGCCTCCCACTGTTTGGAGTCACGAC
>JBBAAF010000230.1:0-4190 GCA_041658425.1 Bacteroidales bacterium
GTACCTGGACTGCAAAAACACATGCCATACCCTCCTTGCACCGTGACAGCTTTTTGGCTAAAGTACCAGGACAAGTGCCCGGTGCTTGCGTCGGGTAACGCTTACTTACTTTATTGCCGGGCCGTTAGGTTTCATAGCAATTAAAAATTTATACTCCAGGCTTGCCCTCAACACAACTTGCATATTGTAATTCCCGGTTTTGTTTAATTGAAAATACAAAACCGGATCATGAGTTACATCTGCAAGTTTTACCTAAACGTCGCAAGCCTGGGAGAGGAAGTCCGGTTCGAAAGTCTAAGAGTTGAAAATTCAGGTCAATAGAGAGGTTGGTTTTATCCGGGGCCTTAAACAAAGTATAGGAATGACACTGATTAATACTTCGACTGCACCGGAAAATTTGAACCATCAAGACAGATCAGGAAATTGCAACGAAAACCTAACAAGGACGGTATGTGTTATTGCCTGCGGCCAAAGAAAGTTTTTGTATGTCTGAACAGCATTATCCAAATGGCCGTCCATTGCTTCGAGTCGCCATGTTTTTTGCACATAAGATAGATTTGTATTAATAGAAAGTTTCGTACCGTTTTCAAGCCTTGCAAAAAACATGTCGTCTCCCGAAGCTGGCGGCGACAACACATACCGCCAAACGTTATGCGTCAGGCTAAAAAAGACAAATGACACGACATATAACGACTTATTAACAGCTTGAAAAACCGAACCAATCTATTCGTAAATTTGTAGATAAAGTAAACTTGAAATGGAGATTAGAACAGACGTATATTTAGGGGACAGCAAGGAGCAATTAAAATTTTTGCCAGATAACTCGGTTGATTTAATTGTAACTTCCCCGCCATATGCAGACCAACGTAAAAGCACTTACGGCGGCATTCAACCAGACAATTATGTTGAGTGGTTTTTACCCATTTCCAAACAACTTTTACGAGTGCTCGAACCAACAGGAACTTTCATTTTGAACATTAAAGAGAAGGTTGTGGATGGGGAAAGGAGCACTTACGTTATGGAGCTAATTTTAGCAATGCGTAAACAAGGCTGGCTTTGGACAGAAGAATTTATTTGGCACAAAAAGAATTCCTATCCGGGAAAATGGCCAAATCGTTTTCGTGATTCTTGGGAAAGGCTTCTTCAATTCAACAAAGACAGAAAATTCAATATGTATCAAGAAGAAGTAATGGTTCCTATGGGCGATTGGGCAAAAGCCAGACTTAAAAACCTATCTGACATAGATAAAATTCGAGATAACTCTAAAGTTGGTAGCGGTTTTGGCAAAAATATTTCGAATTGGATAGACAGAGATAAAGCATATCCCACAAATGTTCTGCACTTGGCCACAGAATGCAATAATAAAAATCACAGTGCAGCATTTCCAGAAGAACTTCCTGAGTGGTTTATTAAACTGTTCACAAAACAGAACGACACAGTTTTAGATCCATTTATGGGTTCCGGGACTACTTTGGTTGTAGCGAATAAAATGAAAAGAAATTCAATCGGTATTGATATCGTTCCTGAATACTATGAAATGGTAAGAAAACAGTTAACGCCAGTTGTTATAACGAGCTTTTAAAACAGTACCACCAAACGGAACATTTTGCTACCACCCTTTTGAGTTGTTGACCTGCTGCGGGATACAGAGGGTTGATATTTGGAGTATTCCGGTGCAAGTTCTCCTGTTCGATTTTCGTTTTAAAACAAGCAGCTATTCCGGAGCATATTGACCCCTTTTGATTACATTCAAGCATCGTGCTCGCGATCCGGATAATAAAAAAGGCACCAACAGTAGTCAGCGCCTTTTCTTCTATCCTGAGTTAGCTGGATAGGGTTACCCTTCCCCTGCCTGGTCTGGTTTCTTTTCAGCATATTCTTCCTGCAGGAGTTCACCCTGGTATTTGCGATAGCTGGGACCTTTGATCCGTACAATGACCGAGTGGTGAAAGATGCGGTCCAGGATGGCATTTGTTGAGATAGGATCCCCGAGGAACTCAGGCCAGTCGGGCTCATCGATATTGGTTGTAAAGATCAGTGGCTTGTTATCCTTATACCTTTGATCGATCACCTTGAAGAGCAGATGCGCCTCTTTAACCACCTGTAATTCCAGCCGGTCATGGCCCATCTCATCGATCAGCAGCAGTTCCGGATTGATATACTTTCTCATTCTTTTATCCAGCGTCTTTTCATACACCCCAGCGAGGCCAGGTCCATGACCAGTCTCCGGTCCAACCTGGGCTGGAAGTCAAAATCAAAGCCGGCGAGCATGTTCAACGGCTGAGGCAACCTGCTGGTTTTAACCAGATACTCAATGCGCCTTTGCTGCCTGGCTGCAGCTTCTGCCTGAACGATTCCACGGATAAACTCGTAATACCCGAGGGTATCCTTCCCTGCCTTATCCACGATTTGCGGGTATTCTTCTGCCAGAAGTTTAAGCCCCAGGTAGTGGCAGTTATCGATGAACTGATCCTTCTGCTCTTGGGTGTGGTTTGTTTTCTTAGTGCTCATAATCGTTGTTATTTTGGGTTTTGAAGGATAATTTGATGGGGTAGCGCGGTTCGGAGTTGTTTTCCAGGAACCGCTCGATGGTCCCTGCATCATAGACCTTGTATTGCTGGGCCCGGCGGACAGCCACCAGAATATCGTCCACCCGGTAGTTCACCTTCAGGGCCAGCAGCCTTCTCAGGTGATGCCCCCAGGAGGTAGGCTTGTGCCGCTTGACCTGCTCGATATATACGCTCATTTCCGGAGCCAGGTACTGCAACCGGGTGACCACATCCGACAGGGCCAAATCGATCTTCCGGCTGGTTTTCTGAGGTACTCCTACATACCGCTCTTTCTGTCCCTGTTTGGCCAACGGATGGGTTACCAGAGGCTCCCCATCGGGTGAGTACACCACCAGGTGCTCCTCTGTGATACGTACCGGGCATACCTCGTACAGGTACTTCCGCGGCACAACATATTGATATCCCTTCCACTGCACACACGACTCCTGGTTAACCACCAGGTGGGTCACCTGCGAGGTGTCATAATGGTTTGCCGGAAGAACCTGCAAAAAGGGATGCTCCTCCAGGTACCGGTCAATGGGCCGCCTGCGGGTGGTGCCATGTTCGCGTACATCATTCACCTCGGTCAGCCACCCGCGCAGTTGCGCTTTCAGGTCTTCCCGGTCTTTGAACTCACGGCCATTTAAAAAGCTGCGTTCCAGATAATAAAAAGGCCGCTCTACCTTCAGATTTTCAGTGGGCTTTCCCGGGGTGATCGTCAGGGGACGATACAAATAATGGCTGGCAAAATCGAGATATTTCCGGTTGAACACCGGCTGGCCCATCTCCCAGTGGTCCACGCAAGCTTTCTGGTTATCGCTCTTGATCTCCCGTGGCACTCCGTCCAGGTAGATAAAGGCCCCGATCAGTTCACTAAACAAGGTCTTCTGAGTTTTGTCATCCACCACGTTGATATACTGACGGCGTGAGTAGCACAGGATATAACTGAAAAAGGTGACCTGTTCCCTTTGGCCGGTACCGGTGATCACCCGGGCAACTTGAGCCTGGTTGTCGCGCGGCAACTTCATCAGCGCACGCGCATGGCTGCTGGTCAGTGTGCCCATCTTAATTTCAGCACAGACCTCCTCGTTAATCTTGTCAATCAGCGACAGCCGCCGGCTGACCCACGAACGGCTGTAACCGGTCAGCTTCGCCAGACGCCGCTGATCCAGATCATGCGTCTCCAGAAGATCTTTTAACACCATAGCCTCCTCCCATACCTCCATGGATTGATGGGGACGGTTGTAGCTTAACAACAGAACCTTGGCCTGCTGTAGATCGACCTCCAGCAGATGACACTGCAGCGTCTCCATCATCAGATCCTCCGCGGCGTAAAATCGCTTGTTATGGAAAGCTTTCCATAACAAGCGTTATGTACACCAAATGATTATGCAAAGAGAAATTTCTTAACCATCATAATATCTAATAATTAGATCTTATTATTGATAAAATACTTTCCATAATACTTTGGTCTATTATTGTATTGACGGCAACTCCGCTGTCAATCAAACTAGATTTAATTATGGAAAAAGTAAAAGAAACCTATGAACAGGTAATTGCTGAGGTTATCGAGTATCTTGAAGCAAGATTCTCGCGCTCAGACTGCACGCTAAAGCGCTATCAGAACCGTTGGGGAAGAGT
>JBBAAF010000231.1:0-4129 GCA_041658425.1 Bacteroidales bacterium
TTTTTGTGTTTTGTTTTTTGGAGTTTCAATATTTACGCTGATGTTATGCACCACCTCTTGCCACAGGGCTTCGCTAAGGCCAGCAGCAGATTTGATTTTAATTAACGGTTCTATTCTCCCCGATGCTTCGGAGAAGGTGAGATTTGAAGCCCTGGCGGTTAAAAGTGATATTATCCTTGCACTGGGTACCAACCGTGAGATCGAAAAATATCAGGATAAAAATACCAGGGTGGTCGATGCCGGCGGACAGCTTGTAATGCCGGGGTTTATCGACAGCCATGTCCATTTCCTGCAGGGAGGGATGAGCTTGTCGGGTGTGATCCTGAAGGATGCGAAAACGAAGGAGGAGTTCATCAGCCGGATCCGGGATTTTGCCAAAACGGTGAAGCCAGGTGAGTGGATCCTGGAGGGCAACTGGGACCATCAGAATTGGGGCAGAGAGCTACCCGCACGGGAGTGGATCGATCAGTATACCCCTGATAATCCAGTGTTTGTGAGCCGAAGCGACGGACATATGGCCCTGGCAAATACAGCGGCTCTGAAGGCTGCCGGAGTTAATCGGAACGTAAAAGACATTGAGGGTGGTTCCATTCAGCGATCTGCCGGTGGAGAGCTGACCGGCATCTTCAGGGATAATGCGATGGCTCTGATCAGCAGTCATATCCCCGACTATACGGATGACCAGTACGACCGCGCACTCGAAGCGGCTATGAAATACGTGGCTTCCAACGGGGTAACGTCGGTTCATCACATGGGGACGATCGCGGATATCGGGGTGTTTCAGCGGGCCCTGAAAGCCGGCGGGCTGATCACCCGAATCTATGCCACAGCGCCAATCCCCGACTATCAACAGATCCTGGAAAAAATGAAAGAGATCGGTAAGGATGATCGGTGGCTCAAGGCCGGGGGAGCCAAGATCTTCGCCGACGGATCGCTCGGGTCGCATACCGCTGCTTTTACCGAACCCTATACCGATGATCCTTTGACATCGGGATTGCTGATGGATGATGAAGACAACATGCTGGCACAAGTTCTGACGGCCGATTCTGCCGGTCTCCAGGTGGTGGTCCACGCCATCGGCGACCGGGCCAATCACCTGGTACTTAACTTCTATGAGGAGGCCATCGGGAAGAATGGCCCCCGCGACCGCCGCTTCCGGATCGAGCATGCCCAACATCTGCTGCCTGCGGATATACCGTGCTTCAAAGAGCTCGGAGTGATTGCCAGCATGCAACCCTGGCATCTCACCGATGACGGCCGGTGGGCAGAGAAGTCGATCGGTCCGGAACGTATCAAAACAACCTACTGTTTCCGGTCACTGCTGAATGCCGGCGCCACTCTGGCCTTCGGAAGCGACTGGTATGTGGCACCACCGGTGCCTCTTGAGGGGATACAGGCGGCAGTTACCCGGCAAACGCTCGACGGAGCCAATCCCGGCGGGTGGGTTCCGGCAGAAGAAATCACTCTTCAGGAAGCACTGATCGCCTATACGATCAACGGAGCCTATGCTTCATTCGATGAACATCGGAAAGGCACCCTCGAACCCGGCAAACTTGCTGATTTCATAATCCTCGACCGCGACATTTTTTCCATCCCGCCCGAAACCATCAGGGATGCAAGGGTGATGATGACGGTGGTTGGAGGGAAGGTAGTATACAACTCGGAGTAAAGTACCTCCCATTGAAGTACCTCCCCCTGCCCCCTCCTTAGAAAGGAGGGGGTAAGAGAGCACTCGCCTGTTTAAGTAAGAAAACAGAGCATTGGCTCTTGCCCCTCCCTTCATAAGGGAGGGGTTGGGGAGGGTACTTTGGGGCAGGGGGAGGTCCGGGATGACAACGCTATCGAGGGTAATTAGTTCGAATTCCGGATGATCTCCTGGTACCGTTTTGCCCCTTCTTTCATCGTCCTGATTTGAGTGATCATGTCCACTGAGTAGAGTCCGAATTTCATGTCATATCCCAGCGACCATTCGAAATTATCCATCAGGGTCCAATAATAATATCCTTTGATATCGTACCCATCTGAAAGCGCTTTGGAAACTGCATAAAGATATTGACTGATAAACAGTTCCCTGCGATCATCTTTGGCATCGGCAATGCCATTTTCGGTGATATAAACCGGAACACCTAATTCAGAAACCGTTTTAATTGCCCGGTAAAACCCTTCCGGATACATGGCATAATCCATATCGGTTTTGATCTCGCCGGGCAGGAGTTTTGCCTGAAAAGCCTTATCCAGATTGAATGAAAACTTATAATTATAATGCGAATAATAATTCAGACCGATAAAATCCAATGATCCTTTAGCCTTTAGATTTTCATCAATCAGTCTGGCCATCGTCGGCATATTGAAACGATATTTACCGGTTTTCAGGAAATTCAGGGTGGTTCCATTGAACACCCCGTCGATCAGGTTGGCAAATACCCAATCACCCAAGTGCCATTTACGATAGGGATCCATCTGGGTCATGTTTTTCACCACTCCAACCCTTGCCTGGTCGCCACCCGGCAGACTTTTAATTTTGTAGTAAGCCTGAACATGAGCTTCCAGGATATTACGGAGAACAACGGCTGCCAATTTCGGATCTTTTTTCCCCGGGGGATTGGCCCCCTGGAAATAGCCCTCCACCACGTAAACAGCTGGCTCATTGATCGTACACCACAATTTCACCCGATCCCTGAGGGCCATATACACCACCTCGGTAAACCGGATAAAATCGGCCACATTTTCCTTTTTCTCAAAAGCGCCTATTTTCTCAAACCAGATTGGGTTCGTAAAATGATGCAGGGTGACCATCGGCACGATACCATTGGCAATCAACGAATCACACACATCCTGATAGTGTTTGATGGCTAAAGAATCGAAAACTCCCTGCTGCGGTTCGATCCGGCTCCACTCTACCGAAAAGCGATAGGATTTTACCCCGAGCTCTTTCATCAATCCGATATCCTGACTGTACCGGTTCCAATGATCGCAGGCGATTCCGGATTTTTGTCCGCCGGCAATCATGGGATTCCCGGTGGCATCCACCGTACTTTCCCACAAATACCACTGGTTGTTCGTGTTATAGCCCTCCACCTGATGAGCGGCAGTAGCCACACCCCAGAGAAAATCTTTGGGGAAGGATATCTTATTGGTATCTATTTTTGACCAGTCCCATTTCAATTGCGGCCGGGAGATCTGAAAAATGATACAGGGTACGAACCACGCCAGGATCAGGAAGGCGAGGATCGCGAAAATAATTTTGGAGGATTTCGTTTCCATAGGTAATTAATACTGGTTTTCGGGTACAAGTTAATGAATTTAGTGCCTAAAGTGCCTAAAGTTTTGAGCATTGAATAAAAATTATCCGTTGATCCGATTGAAATTACTCGCCTGCGCATATTAAGGGAGAGAGTATGTGAGGAAGGCCTGGCCCTGGCTCTTCATTAGCCCCAGACTTCAGTCTGGGGCTTTTCCAGGTCCTAGGTGGAGGACCCACTGGTCGGCTCAAATCGCCACAGCGTTATATTGACTATATTTGTGATAATAAACAAATGGATAGCTAATGGAAAAGTCAAGATCGCTAACCTATAAAATTCTGCTTCACAAGGAGCCAGAAGGGTCCTACACCGTTACTGTACCGGCTTGGAACGAAACGGGTTTATTTTTCGCCGTTCCAATGGGAGCCATCATATTTATTACCACCCGGAGAAAAAGAAAATAATTGTTGTTCCGGTTCACGGAATAAAGATTTACCCAAAGGAACATTCCTCGCAATCCTGCGACAAGCTGGATTGGGGAAAACCGATTTTGAATAATACCGGGAATACACGACTTTAGAGGCAGACTTTCTTTTTATTCCTGCAGAATTCTTAACAATAAAATCCAAGCACTCTTTTCATATTCACCGTCCTGAATAAAAACCCACATAACAACCTGAACATTTTCATTTTTCTTAATAGTTAAAGGAATAGACCAGTTCCCACTATTATCATGGGTAATTTTATCCTTGCCGACATAAGCTTCGGCATTCTTAATCGTTGGATTAAATGCCTGCGGGGGATTGTGAGCGAGTTGTTCAAAGGAAATATTTAGGGTATAATTCCTGGTATCAGTGTTAGAAGTTATTTTTGGGATATTTAATATT
>JBBAAF010000232.1:0-4076 GCA_041658425.1 Bacteroidales bacterium
GAGGCCAAGGCACTTTTCCAAAAGGCCCTATTATACAGTCCGGATGATTCTTCAGCACTTGAAGGGTTATCACTGATCCGTTAGACTAAATTTCAGCAAATTGTCCTCAATAACTGATCAGATCGAATCAACAACCTTCGAAGCCGGACGGGTGGTGAAGGTTCATGGTGTTAATGGTAAACTGGTTATCCGGATGAACCGCCCCGCTGGCGATGTGCTGGATTTTCCTGAATGGCTTTTTATCCGTATCGATGGGGGACTGGTGCCCTTTAGCGTAACAGAAGAATCCGTATTTCAAAAAGATACCAATCATGTGGTGGTCGGACTCGATCAGATTAATGATCAGAAAAAAGCAACAGCCCTCGTTGGACTCACCTGCAACCTGGCAGGTGCCTGGTCCGACTGGTTCGAAGTCAGCCGCGAAGAAACAGAATCCCTCACCGGTTTTGAAGTGCTCGATGAAATATCAGGAAAAACCGGCAAAGTGGTTGGATTCGAAGATATTCCCGGCAATCCTCTTCTCGAAATCGAGATCGATGGAAAAAAGGCCCTCCTCCCGATGCAATCTGAATTTGTGGTATCAACCGACCTCCGGAAACGGAAATTGATTCTTAGGATTCCGGAGGGGTTGCTGGATCTGTAGAGATTTGAAATAGACGCAAGTATGCGGCTCTATTGTCCCCTCCCCCACCAACCTGCTGGATGGAAAACTATCTCACTTCGCAAATGTTTCTTAATAATTGATGAAGAACCAGTTTGGCCCGGATTATCCATGTGGATCATACCGAATAGGTCCGCATTCCCAAGAAGGAATATCAACTCTCAACCACCTCATCTTACTCAAATAAAAGTCTTAAAGGTTCTATAAATCTGTAAATTGCACGGGTATTTTGGGTCACTATTTCAGCAGTCCCATTCATCTCCTGAACTAATTTTAACACCTCGCTGTAACTAGACTTCATACCTTCCAATAACTCAATTACTACTACATATCCCTTTTCATCGTGACCTCCCCCCTAAAAACTGGACCATCCTAAACTGGAGTTTCGGGCGATTTTCAAATACCTTTAACGAGCGAGAAAATTGCCATGAAAAAGACAAAATTTACCGATGCGCAAATCGTTTTTGCGCTTAAACAGGCAGAGACCGGAACCCGCGTGGAGGAGGTCTGCCGGAAGATGGGAATCAGCGAGGCCACGTTTTACAACTGGAAGAAGAAATTTGGAGGGCTGGGCGTTAGTGAAATCAGAAGACTTAAGCAACTGGAGGATGAGAACGCCAGGCTGAAGCAAATCGTAGCGGATCTGACCCTGGACAAGCAAATGCTTCAGGATGTACTGAAAAAAAAGCTCTAAGGCCGGCTCAGCGACGGAAGCTGGCCGAAGAGTTATTGGATGACTACCGGGTATCCGTCTATCGTGCCTGTTCGGTGGTCATGTTACAAAAATCGGTGTATTACTATAAACCGCACCGTCGTCCGGATGCGGTAATCCGCATGCGGGTGAGGGAGATTGCTGGAGTCAGGATTCGGTATGGGTTTTGGCGCATATTCGTTCTGCTCAGGCGTGAGGGTTGGCGGGATAATCATAAAAGAGTGTATAGGATTTATAAGGAAGAAGGATTGAACCTGAGGAGCAAACGGCCGAGACGGAACCGCATGGGCGCCCACCGGGAAACCTACCCACAGGTTTCTAGTTTTCATCAGTGCTGGAGCATGGATTTTGTAGCGGACCAGCTGTTCGACGGCCGGAAGTTCCGTGCGTTAACTGTAGTCGATAATTTTAGTCGGAAGTGCCTGAAAATCGAGGTTGGCCAATCATTGAAAGGCCCCGATGTTGTAGAAGCCATGAACCGGATTGTGGCATCGGAAGGAAAACTTCCACAGCGCATCAAGGTGGACAATGGCAGTGAATTTATCTCGAAGGCTTTGGACCTTTGGGCTTATGAAAACCAGGTAACCATGGACTTTTCAAGACCTGGTAAACCCACGGATAATCCTTTTATTGAGAGTTTTAATGGAAGTTTTCGCGATGAGTGTTTAAATACAAATTGGTTCCTATCTTTGGAAGACGCTCAGGTGAAAATTGAAACCTGGCTACAGGAATACAACGAGTATCGACCGCATAGTTCAATCGGGGATATTACCCCGGCAGAGTTCTTAAAACAGTACCAAATAAGCCCGGAATCTCTACTTTAGACCGGTTGCGTTTTTGGGAGGGACTCAATCGATTGAAAAAGTCTAATTTTGAATGTAGCTGTATAGGGGAAGCTTACACTACCACCATGTTGACGACATTTTTTTACAGAACTACCTGGATGAGTTTACCTATAAGTTGAACCGAAGGTACTTCGGCGAGAAAATATTTGATAGGTTGTTAATTGCATGTGCTTCATTCAGTTGGGCAGCTTAGGTGTATGATTGCGGATATTCATAAATAATTTTATAAAGTTTTCTCGTAATTGCTTTTGATCAGAAAAGTACGTATAACTTTTCTCAGAATTGCTTTTATTGATTTGGTAGGAATTTTTTGTTCCCGCGTACAAGTAAAACCATATCCAAATTGTCGAAAGTAAAATCAACGAAACCAATAGTAATCGCTGGAGGATACTGAGGACAAAATCAGTCGGTGGAAGGAAGAGTAAAATGGCTTCCGGCACTATAGTTCACTGGGGGAATTAATCCCCGAAGAGTTCATAAATAAACAGAAATTTAAGCCCGAATTTTCCACATTAAGATGCAGCTGAAACCGGGGGGGAGCTCATGTTTCGTTTAGTTTATGAAGGTAAGTATCCCAATTGTACCAATTCATTACGACCTTTAATCATTTTAATTCCCCCATCTTTCAATAGGAAATTACGGTTAGATATATCAAGTACGTTGTGATAATCGTGATCCGTAAGAATTATTCCTGTGTCTAATGATCGAGCCTGGATCATTTTTTTAATCCGTTCGATCATCAGTGGAGAGATTCCGTTAAATGGTTCATCGAGCAAGATAAACTGAGAGCCAGATTCTAGAATTAATCTTATCTCCAAATACCTGCATTCTCCCCCAGAAAGAAATTTTATTCTTGTATGACTTGAACCAGTGATCAATGGATCATCCAATAATAATTGAGTCTTGTCAGGAAGGAACAAATTGATAATTTGATTAATACTTAAATTCCCTGGCAGGAAAGAATCTTGATGTAAATAGTTGATTAACCCTTTTTCTTTGTAAGGTTGAGGACGATATTTTGAGTTGATCCTTATAAATCGGTTGTCGGCGGCGAGGGTTCCAAACAGAATTTTTAAAAGAGTTGATTTACCTGAACCATTTCTACCTAATAGTCCAATAATATCACCTTGTCGGCAGTTCAAAGAAATATCGGTGAGAACCCTTATCTTGCCAAATGATTTCAATACACTATCAATTTCCAGAAGTTGTTCCATAATAGACCGATTATAATATTAGAAATGGCCGTCACAGATATTAGTCTGATTTTGGACAATCCCTTGTTAAAGTAGAAATAATATTCAGCCCTATGAGCCATTTCCTGGTAGAAGAGACTTAAAAGAAAACCAACGCTCATAATAGAAAACCCGAATATATTTATGGACGAACTCAAATCGGAGGTCATGCTATAATCGAGGACCGAAAAAAGAATTGATACAAACAAATTGTTGAAGAGCAGTCTTTTGTAAAACGTCAAGTATAATTTACTGAAGTTTCCCATGTCTATGCTCTAATAGATTGATTGAACTGTGAGTCAACGAGTTTAAAGAGAACATTGTTTTCCGAGGTGTTTTTCATGTTGCTGACAACCAGTTCGTTAAAATCACCATCAATTATTTCTGACACTATAGTTAACAATTCCAGAATAAAATTCCAGATTCGCATGAATGTAGTTAGCTCAAGGGCCTGCTGACCCACTTCCCGAAACAGGCAGCCGAGCGTTTCATAGGCTTCAAATCGCTTGGCCAGGCTGAACACATTATACACAATAATCGTAATTGAAATATCAGCAATCTGGCCATCAAAATCCTGGGATTGTGATTTACCCAAACCGAAGTACTGCTTCCCTTCTTTAAAAAAA
>JBBAAF010000233.1:0-3795 GCA_041658425.1 Bacteroidales bacterium
GAATGGACGCGTGAACAGGAGGCCCGTATCAACCACGAAGTCCGTAGGATCGAATTGATCAGTTCGGAATATAAATTGTTGTCAATCAAGGGAAAATACTAAACTTATGAGACCAATAAGCCTATGTTTTATTTTAGTTTTCGCATTATCCTGTTCGCGGAAAGATGCAGGATTTGATGCGATGGGACATTTTGAGGCAGATGAGTATATGTTAACAGCGGAATCTGGTGGAAGAATTATTAAACTGGACCTTAAAGAGGGGAACAAAGTTCACGGCGGAGATACTGTAGCTATTACCGATACCATTTCAGTATATCTTCAGTTGCAACAATCAAAGGCCCAGCAAGCTGCCATCGAAGCTAAAATCCCTGGAGTAAAAGCTCAGGAAAAGGTGGTTGAAACGGAAATTTCTGTTTTAAAAGCAGAAAAGGAACGATTTGAAATCCTCCTCACCGATAAAGCGACAAGTGGAAAATCCCTGGATGATATTGTGCATCAGATTGAACTGGCAAATGCACGTAAAGGAACTTTTCCCACCCAAATTGCCAGTCTACGCCAGGAAGCAAATGTAATTATGGCTCAGCAGAATATTCTTGCCGACCAACTTCGGAAATGCAGAGTAATCTCTCCTGCCGATGGAGTTATTATCAATTTGATAGCCAAATCTGCGGATTTGATGATCCCAGGTAAACCGATTTTGAAATTAGCTGATATTGAACAGATTATCCTTAAGGCCTATGTCAGTGAAGATCAGTTATCCAGGATCAAAATATCAGACCAGGTAAAAGTTAGAATTGACGGCCCTGATGGAGGGTTTCTGGAATATCCCGGCCAGGTATTCTGGGTTTCTGACCAGGCTGAGTTTACCCCAAAAGTGATCCAGACAAAAAAGGAAAGGGTTAATCTCGTATATGCAGTGAAAGTCAGGGTGAAAAATGACGGCAGAATCAAAATTGGGATGCCGGGCGAATTATTTCTGGTCCATGAATAGTCCAATTGTTGAATGCCGGAGCGTTTCGAAAAAGTATGGTGAAATACCCGCTTTAGTCAATTTTGATATTGATATTTCAGAAGGCGAGGTGTTCGGAATGATTGGCCCTGATGGAGCAGGAAAAACAACATTATTCCGCATACTGTCATCCCTGATTTTACCCGACTCAGGAAGGGCAATAGTTTTGGGCCATGATGTCGTGAAAGATTATCGTTTCATCAGAAAATCAATCGGCTTCATGCCAGGCCGGTTTTCCTTATACCAGGACCTGACAGTCGAAGAAAATCTTAATTTTTACGCTTCAGTTTTTGGTGTTAACATTCACGACAATTATCATCTGATTAAAGATATTTATGCGCCACTGGAGCCTTTCCGAACACGAAGAGCCGGAAAACTGTCGGGAGGGATGAAACAAAAGCTCGCCTTATCTTGTGCCCTGATACATCAACCCATGCTGCTGATCCTTGACGAACCCACCACCGGAGTGGATGCCGTGTCGAGAAAAGAATTCTGGGACCATCTTGGTTCTTTGCAAAAAGATGGGATGACCATTTTGGTATCGACACCGTATATGGACGAAGCACAGAGATGTGGACGTCTGGCCATGATTCAGAAAGGCTGCCTGCTTGATATCGGCAAGCCTGAGGAGATCAGGTCACGTTTTAATGGTACTTTGTTTCAACTGACCTGCTCCGATCGTTATCAGGCATTATTAATCTGCAGAAATTCAGAACAGATCAGTTCTGTGCATGCATTTGGTCAGGCCCTTCACTTGACACTTGCTGATGGGGGTCAAACGGAGGTTGTCGAAAATTTGCTTGTTCATCAAGGGATTGGCGAGGTAGTGATTCATGAGATTCCTCCGTCCATAGAAGATTGTTTCATGCAGTATCTGATGTAAAACCTTTATCATGGAATCCGAAACAATCATCGAAGTGAGAGGCCTGGTAAAACGGTTTGGTAAATTTATTGCTAATGATCATTTGAGCTTTACAGTTGCAAAGGGAGAGATTTTTGGATTTCTTGGTGCCAATGGGGCAGGCAAAACCACTGCGATCAGGATTCTCAGCGGGCTTTCCAGTCCAACATCGGGTTATGTATCTGTAGCAGGCATTGATGCCTCAAGGTATCCTGAAAAGGTAAAAAAATCAATCGGTTACATGTGCCAAAGGTTCTCATTATATGAAGATCTTACGGTTTTTGAAAATATCAGGTTATACGGAGGGGTTTACGGGTTGACCCTGAAGGAAATTCGCCTTAGAAGTGATGAAATGCTCGGCAGGCTTGATATTTCTGATTTGCGTGATCGGTTGATCGGATCTGTTCCATTGGGTTGGCGGCAAAAATTGGCCTTCTCGGTTGCGATCTTTCATCAGCCTAAAATAGTGTTTCTGGATGAACCGACAGGAGGAGTGGATCCGATTACCCGCCGTCAGTTCTGGGATCTGATCTATGAGGCAAGTCGTGCGGGGATAACTGTTTTTGTTACCACTCATTACATGGATGAAGCTGAGTATTGTGACAGGGTATGCATATTATCCGAAGGAAAAATCCAGGCTATTGGTAACCCGGTTGAGCTGAAAAGATCTTTTGGCGTCACCAGCATGGATGAGGTTTTTGTTAAAGTGGCCAGAAATGTATAAAACTTGATTATGAGCAGATTTATCAGTCTGGTTAAGAAAGAATTCAACCATATCTTCCGCGACAGGAGAACATTGCTCATCCTGTTTGGAATACCCATAATGCAGATTATGATTTTCGGTTATGTGGTAAACAGTGATTTTAAGAACATTGGAATAGCTGTTCTGGACCATAGCGGCGATGCTCATACCCAAAAAATCCTGAACAAAATTTTTTCCTCCGGCTATTTCAATTTCTCAGGCAATATTCATAATGAAGGGGGAATTTCTGATCAGTTTAAAACCGGTAAAATCAAAGCTGTCCTGGTATTCGAATCTGACTTTGGAAAAAAGCTGGATAATGGACAATCGGCTAATATTCAAATAATAACAGATGCATCGGATCCCAATGTAGCCAATACTACATTGGGATATGTTTCCGGAATCATACGGTCCTATCAGGCTGAATTGGCGGGCCCAACTGTTGGCCAGCTAATTTTGGAACCGCAATACCGAATGGTTTTCAATGAAAACCTGATCAGTGCGTACATGTTTGTTCCCGGAACCATGGCTTTGATTCTAATGCTGATCTCAGCATTGCTTACTTCTATTTCTGTAACCCGTGAAAAAGAATTGGGAACCCTCGAGGTTATCCTGGTCAGCCCCTTGCGGCCGGCACAGATAATTATTGGCAAAGTTGTACCTTATGTATTGCTCGCTTTTATCAATGGATTGGTAATCTTGTTATTAGGATATTTCATTTTTAAATTGCCCATATCCGGCAGTCTGGTTCTCCTTCTGGCCGAACTCTTGCTATACATTACGCTGTCATTATCGCTGGGGATTTTAATATCAACCATTGCAAAAAGTCAGCAAATAGCCATGTTTATGTCACTGTTTGTGCTCATGCTGCCTACGGTTCTTTTATCCGGATTTATTTTTCCGATCGAAAATATGCCGTTGATTCTGCAATGGATCAGTGCCATTCTGCCACCGAGATGGTTTATCATTATACTTAAAGATATCATGCTGAAAGGGAATGGACTTGCCTATATATGGGACGAAACCCTGATCCTGTTGGTTATGACCCTGGTTTTACTGATAGCTGCCATTCGGAAATTTTCAATTCGACTTCAGGTATGAGAACGATTGCCGTTTTGATCCGAAAAGAGTTTACCCAGATTC
>JBBAAF010000234.1:0-3754 GCA_041658425.1 Bacteroidales bacterium
CTAACTGTGTGTTATGTTCGGTTGCATCAGTAACGGAAGTAGACACGGTTTTAAGCTGCCAAACCTGGTAACCCTCAAAGTTGTAATATACATCGCAGTCAGGTTTTGAAACCGGGCAAACGATGAAAGGGTCGCGTTCGCGATAGGCCTCCATGAAGTTGTTGGAGGAAGGCTTATTCCAGATATGGAAAATCAGTTTCTGATCCTGTTCAACAATCGTGAGTTCCGGAGCATCCGGGCCATCGACAACCTGGAAGCAGTTTTCAAAAAGCCGCTGAGCTTTTTCATCACTCTGCAGCATTTTGTCAACCGAAGCCAACAAGCCACCTTCGTAAGACCGGGCCCAAACTAAACCTATTGTAATATCATTAACTGCACCCGGTTCAAGGACAAATGGTCCGGATGACTGCAACATGCGGCGGTCAGCAGGTTCATTTCCCGAAGTTTCCTCAGTCCAGATTGGCATTGTGATACCACCCTGTCCCCAACCACATGGGTCAGTTTCACGAGGGAACATAAAGTCTGTAATAGGTCCTATGCCACCACCACTTGGATGTCCGTTACCATAGTAACGCATCCGTTCATTATCCTGCCAATAACCACGTAAATAATTATAGAAATGCTGCGGAGTATTCGGATCCCCGGTAACTCCACCGCCGCCTGTATAATATACAAAACGGCGCATTCCCCAACGTTCATTGTCGACAATGCCATCGCCGAAGTTCAATCCGTTGATGTTTCCGTTCAGAATACAATCATTGCATATCAGGTTATACTGTGCATCATAACTGGTACAGTCGTCCCTCCCGTTCGGATCCTGGTATGGGCCTTCGAAAAAGTCAAAACCAACAGAAGGAGGGTTAGCTCCATAAGCAAATGCTTCACCGGTTCCGTCAACGGCATCTCCATTATAAAAATAGCTGACACCTTTGGTTACATGGCAGCCAACATAATCATCACCTGCCTGGCCAAGGTCACCATCAGCATAGACCCCGAAATAGGTTTCAACAAGGGTATAGGTTGACCGGTTGATCAGTGCATAGTTGTAAAAACTCATATCGTTCATGGCATCATTCGTGGAGAACTGGAATGCCTGTCCGCGTATTTCCATCCCGATAGCTTCACCGTTAGGCCCGGCATGGATATTGCCACGATCATTATAAACCCACCAGGCGGTTCCATCACCATACAGGCGTGGACGCCTAAGCTCACGGGTAGTACCGCACGGAAGGATCCCATCGAGGTCGTAGAACGGATAATCACCGTCAGCAGGGTTATAAAAACCATCATCGTTATTGTCCCAGAAAGGTGCCAGGTAAAAATCATATCCGCCGGCAGCATCAGCATGCGCAGGCCAGTCGAGAATAATTTGAGGTATCGAATATCCCTTAAATTCAAAGTCCCTTTTATCAACGGGAGTATTATACCACTCCCGGAATGCCTCAACCTGGTAACGGGTAATCTGAAAATGCCTGTCATACTGATAGCATACTTCAACATCGGTGGTACCACGCTGCTCGCCCGACATGATCAACGGTCCCGGCCAGTAATTGCGATCGCCTTTAAATCGTACCCCGGTAAGCTTCAACTGTCCGTTCACATCGGTTCCTCCGATCCAGATACCCCCGGCATAAATGGAGGTTTTACCTGAACCTTTAGGTACTTCATAACCGGCTGTTCCCCCGGAAATATCAGTCCATAGAATACCATCCATGTGAATAAATGTCCTGATATTGTTCAGGGAGATTTCGGTAACTGTTTTTCCAGGCTGACAGGCAGCGGTCAGCCCTTTTATCTGCGATTCCCCACTACCCTGGGACGATCCGACCTTTTTATATTCTTTTCCATTAGTATGCAGAGAAAACAAGGAAATCAAAATAGTAAATACGACCACTCGAGTCATTTGGTGTTGTTATTAATGAGTGATTTCTACAATTTCAAGAAAAAGCTGACCCGAAGGAACATTGATAACAACTTGTTCACCAATTTTCTTACCCACAAGTCCTTTACCGATGGGTGTACTGATAGCGATCCTTCCCTCCCTTACATTGGCCTCATTCTCAGCCACCAAGGTGTACGTCATAACAGCTCCGGTTTTAGTGTTCTTTAACTTAACAGTCGACAAAATCTGAACACTGGTGCGATCAAGTTTTGATTCATCTATAATCCTCGAATTAGCAACCATTTCCTGCAGTTTGGATATGCGCATCTCAAGCATACCCTGAGCATCCTTGGCTGCATCATATTCTGCATTCTCAGATAAATCTCCTTTATCCCTTGCCTCGCCAATTTGCTGCGACATTTTCGGACGTTCGACATTAACCAAACGGTCAAGTTCTTCCCTGAGTTTACGAAGACCTGCGTCGGTCATATAAACAACCTTGGTCATAGTTTTACAGTTTTATGAAAAACAAAAAAAGAATCCCGGCAATCGGGACTCTTTTTTTGTCCTATTTAAAAAATCTGGAATTACAAAATAATCCGTGCACCTATTGTGTGAACACCCTGGAATGGGTCCGTATCCCGATACGAATAATCGATTGAGAAAACTGATCCGTTCTCCTTGTTCAGAGGAACCCGCAATGACACACCACCGGTTGGTCCGGTGAAAACTGTAGTACGTTGCGAATAGTCATCCTTAATAAACGGGTTAATACCATCTTCATAAAGGAAACCGCCACGCAGCAACAGTATGTTTTTGAAATCATATTCCAAACCAATGTGTATCTGGTCTTTCGAGAAGGAGTTCGAAGTAAAGTTCCCTGCAATTGTGATCCTCTGTCCAACACCAAAGTTGAAATCGTAAGCTAATCCGATTTTAACCTGAGTGGGCAATTCAAATTCTGCAGAACGATGTTCAACTGTCATGTCAACTCCATTCGGTGGAACAACTCCTCGGAAAGACATACCATCGCCGGAATATTTCATCGTGGGTCCAACATTTCTCAGCGTTATTCCGAAGTGCAGCTGCCTCTGGGATCCGGTAACATATTGAATACCAGCATCAAGTGCAACTCCTGTAGTTTTCAAGTCAGCAATACCACCGGAAATAATTTTCAGAACAACTCCACCATAAATACTGTTGGAAAACTCTTTCGCGTACGAAATTCCAATCGTGGAGAATTTAGGATTAAAAGTACCCAAACCACCTTCCGGACTTTCGACGGTAGTAACCTCAATGTCACCCAGGTTCATACTCATTACGTAAACACCTAATGCCCCGGCATCGCCAACTTTTTGCAGAAAGCCGAATGCGTTAAGGGATATATCGGTGCCTCTAAGCCAATTGGAATTGGCGTAACCGATTTCAGTTTTGTTTATAAAAGCTGTTCCGGCGACGTTCATACCGAGGGCTTCTAATCCGCTGACGCTTCCGGTATTGGCATCAGCCCAACCCGAAGTTCCAGCCCAGGGATTGATCAGCAGTTCACTTGCGCCTGCCTGACCAATACGTTGCTTATTACCCGCGAATCCTGCAGGAGCAACAACGAGTCCGATTAATACCAGACCCAGAATGTATTTGGCATATGTCTTCATATTCCTTTTATTCTTTTTCATTATACATTTATGCATCCTACAGTGAGTTAAGATCCTGCGGTCTTAAAGCTCCGAAGAATTTCACTACTCTTTCACCGATTCCCGGGGCGTTGATATGAACAATATAGGCCCCGCTGGCGATCGGAATACCATATTGGTTTTTCAAATCCCAATCCAGATAGGTCACTTCGGCATCTTTCGTAAAGCGACGGATCAG
>JBBAAF010000235.1:0-3751 GCA_041658425.1 Bacteroidales bacterium
TACCAGGTGGATGATGCTATCTCGTTTCAGAGTTTGCAAAGTCTCATGGTTTCAAAGTTTTTCCAGCTTCTGCGGGGTTATTGGCTTAAAATCACACTAAAACATTCGGCGGGCCTGATCTTCGCAGGGAGAAGGTGCAAAATCATCCATCGCAACAAAATATCAGTCGGAAAATCACTCACCATCGGCGACAACGTGGAGATCAATGCCCTCTCGAAACAGGGCGTCACGATCGGCGATAACGTCTCCATTCTGAAAAACAGCATCATCGAGTGCACCGGTGTGATCCGTAACCTTGGCGAAGGATTGGTGATCGGTAATAACGTGGGTATTGCCCAGGGTGCGTTCATACAGGTCAGGGGCAGGGTGGTGATCGGGAATGATGTGATCTTCGGGCCCAATGTCTCCATTTTTTCCGAGACTCATAATTTCGACGATCCGGATATTCCGGTCAAGCTGCAGGGTGAAACCCGCAAAGGCGTCACCATAGAAGACGGAGCCTGGATCGGCACCCGCGCCGTCATTCTCGATGGCGTAACCGTCGGCCGCAACAGCGTCGTCGCCGCCGGCGCCATCGTGAACCAAGACGTACCCGCCTATGCGGTAGTCGGAGGAGTGCCAGCCAAAGTACTTAACCAGAGAGGGGAGATGTGATGGTTGTGATTGTTGTGATTGTTATGATTGTTATGATAGGTACGGGTTAACAACCACAACAACCATAACAACCACAACAACCATAACAACCACAACAACCATAACAACCATAACCGATAACCCACAACCTTAAAATGAACTACAACACTATATCATGAAAAGAATCTACATCGCCGGATGCGGTGGTATGCTCGGAGAGGCTTTCTACTCTCAGTTCAAAGAAGATTATGAATTGAAGTGTACCGATATCGATGTGAACAGCTCGTGGCTGTCGTACCTCGATTTCCGGGATTTTGAGGCATACCGGCAAGATGTCCGGGATTTTAACCCTGATTACCTGTTTCATTTGGGGGCCTATACGGATCTCGAATTCTGCGAACTGAACCCGGATGAAACCTACCGGACGAATACCATGTCGGTTGAAAATGCCGTATATATAGCCAATGAACTGGATATTCCCCTGTTATACATCAGTACCGCCGGTATTTTTGATGGTATGAAAGAGGTTTATGACGACTGGGACCAGCCCAATCCGATCGGGGTATATGCCCGGTCGAAATACATGGGTGAGCGCTATGTGGTGGAGCATGCTCACCGGTACCTGGTGTGCAGGGCCGGGTGGATGATGGGTGGCGGGTCGGGCAAGGATAAAAAATTCATCGGCAAACTGATGAAGCAGATTGAAGCAGGCCGGACAGAGCTTTTTGTGGTGAATGATAAAAATGGCACCCCGACCTTTACCCATGATTTTGCCAAAAGTGTTAAGGTGCTGATCGAAAAGGAATACTGGGGTCTGTACAACATGGCCTGTGAGGGTCATACCAGCCGGCTTGAGGTGGCGGTTGAGATGATCAATTTGCTGAATTTGCAGGATAAGGTTACAATCACACCGGTCACTTCCGACTATTTCCGTAAGATCTACTTTGCGGAGCGTCCGCCGAGCGAGCGGCTGGAAGACCGGAAACTCCGGATCCGCGGTCTGAATGGGATGCGCGATTGGCCGGTAGCACTGAAAGATTACCTGGAAAACTATTATTACGGACGTTTATAATGATCAGAAAAGTTGCCATTGTTGGTTCTCATGGCCTCTATGCCAATTATGGCGGGTGGGACGAGTTGGTTAAAAACCTGGCAGAACGGAAGCTGGAGAACATTCAATATATAATTTTCAACTCGGTGGATTCTCCTCCACAGGAGATCATTCCCAAAGGAATTGCCGTCACACAATTGATGGTTAAAGCCGACGGCTACCAGGGGATCTTCTACGATTTTTGGTCAATCCTCCTTTGTTACCGGAAGGTGGATACCATTTTACTGTTAGGTGTACAGGGAATTCCGCTCATCCCGCTGCTCCGGCTATTTAGAAAAGTCCGGATTGTTTCCAATGTAGGTGGGATTGAGTGGCTCAGACCCAAGTTTGGATATTTTCAGAAGCAGTATTTAAAGTGGTGCTTCAACCTGAGCATGGTTCATTCCGATATCGTTATCCTTGATAATCCCTATCATCGCAGTTTCCTGCCACGGAGGGTTTTAGCCGAAGTTAAGGTGGTGCCTTACGGAGGCGAGATTGACACCAGCCTGAAGCTTACTAAAGAAATTGAGGAGAAGTACCCATTTATCCGGACTGATTATTGCCTGTCAGTGAGCCGTTCATTGGAAGACAATCAGATCGATCCGCTCTGTCAAAGCTTTATCGGTTCCAGTCACACCCTGGTGCTGATCTCAAATTTGTCCAGCACCCTATATGGCCAGCGGATACTGAAAAAATACCAGGACATTCGGAACATCGTCATCATCGATGGATTGTATCACAAACCCGAATTGGACCTCATTCGGCGGCACTGCAAAGCATACATTCATACCCATACCTTATGCGGTACTGCTCCTTCGCTGGTTGAGATGATGATTGCACAACGGCCCATCCTTTCGATCGATAATCCGCAAAACCAGTTCACGCTGAATGAGGAAGGATTTTTCTTTACCTCCTTAAACCAGGTTCAGGAATTGCTTGACAGCGGGGAGGATTTAAGCCGGTTTATCGCCTCAAAAGAGACCTGTGAGTCTTATGATTGGGGTAAGATTGTCGCAGAATACGAATCCTGTTACTATCCCTCGTAAGCAGTCAATGAGTTACATTGCTTTTGTCTCAACGTTTCCCACGGAAGCCAATATGCGCGACGGCTATTTCCGGCGGGTTCATTCTGTTGATCAGGCTTTCAGCGATACCGGCAGGATCCATCTCGATATAAGGTTTGGAAAGAACCTGCGGAAAAAGATCGTAAGCCGTGACCGAAACATGCAGGTGATGCACCTGAATGCATTTCTTCATTTTTTCCTGATCTTTTCGGTACTCCGTAAATCCGGCATTATTTACATTCATTCCATCGCCAAAATCCCCAGTATTCTTATCCAACTGATCTTCTTAAAAAAGCGTGTCCATTTTGCTCTCGACCTGCATGGCGTGATGGTCGAAGAGTTGAAACTATCGGGCAACAGAGTCAAAGCTTATCTCTATTCCTGGATTGAGCGTTATTGTTTTAAACACAGCAGCCTGAATGTTTATGTCTCCGAAGTCATGCAAACCCATTTCCACCAAAAGTACCCCAACCACCCCGGCGAAAACCTCATCTTCGCCACCAACTCCAACCCGCAACCATCACAACCATCACAACCATCACAACCATCACAACCATCACAACCATCACAACCCATAACGCTCCTGCCAGATGACGTACTAATGCTCTACTCCGGCAACTGCCAGCCCTGGCAAAACATCTCCCTCATGCTCGATACTATGCAGAAGCTAACTGCCCCGCATGTCAAGTTCCTGATTCTGAGCGGCCAAAAGAGAAAATTTGAAAAGTTAATCCGGCATAAGAACATTCCTGCCGGAAAAATCAGTGTTATTTCAGTGAACCCCGATGAACTTGAATCCTACTATGAGCTGGCGCACTACGGGTTCATCCTGCGCGACGACATATTGGTTAACCGGGTGGCCAACCCCACCAAACTGGTGGAATATCTGCAATATGGGATCATCCCGGTGGTGAAGCTGGTGGACATCGGCGATTATGCCCGGTACGAATATGAATATATC
>JBBAAF010000236.1:0-3671 GCA_041658425.1 Bacteroidales bacterium
TTCATTTCTGCAAATCAATCAGCAGTGGAGCTTTTCCATCCCATTTTCTTATGATCGGGCTTTGACCTTTCCGGCTGACCTGCACAACGGTTTTACTGCCATCCCTTTTCACCCCGATATCAAAAGTGTTTCCGAAAGCTGTAATGTTATTCAACGCCATTTCGTTCCAGCCTTCCGGCAATTTGGGAGATATCATAAAGGACCGGAAACCGGCAGGACGCAATCCAAACAGCCCTTCGGTAAAGATCCGGCAATACAATGCCGACTCGCCGGAAAGTTGTTTCTGATCCCCTTCCGGATAGGCCTCCACCGGATAGGGCACATGAACCCCCAGTAATCTTCGTTCAGAGTATTTTTTCAGGTAATCCAGGGCCTTGCCGGTTTCGCCTGAGGCAAAAACTCCACGCAGGGCATAGAGAGTTGACCGGTCCCAGAAAGTTTTATCGCCGGCCTGCGTAGCCAGTCCGTCTACAGTCCATAAGCGTGGCGAGAACAGGGCATCCACGGTTCCCTCTTTGCGGTCGTATATTCCGACAGTCAGGGGTATGCATATCCAGGAACGCAGGATCACATTTTCCTTGTAATACCGGTAAGTGTCAAAGCCTTCCACTCGGGCGCCGAAATATTTTTCTATCGCAGCCCTAAGTCGAATTGCCTGATTTAAATAACTATCGGACAACTGCTTAGGTTTACTCAATTCTTTGCACAACATCGAAGCAGATAGTAAGGCATCATAATACAGGCTGCTTGTGCACAGATTTGACTTCCCTGCCGGAAAGCGCCCCTCCAGCTCATCGCTGTCGGAATCCACCACTCCATCGTTATTGATTTTCCGGCGGCTGAATTCGAGACACCACTCAATCAAAGGCCAGAGTTCTTTTGCTGTTTCGATATTTCCGGTAGCCAGTGCAAAACGTGATGCCCCGTAAGCAATCATGGCTTGGTCACCGCGGTCGCCCGCTCCGTCCCAGAAATCGGTCCCTTCCGCGATGATCGAACTCGGAATGGGTTTATAACCGGGATTCATGTATTTTGCGAACCACCGGTAAGCATTCAAGCCTGCCTCCATTCCCAGTTTATACCCTGCATAACCGAACCAGGGGCCCGTATATTCGGCCTGGTCATTCGCCCAGATGGCAGCATGATACCGGAATCCTCCCGGGGAATTGATACAGCCGTTTTTTGTATTATAAATGCTTTCGCCCACGCGCAGTTTGGCAAAGGCAAACGCAGTATTCAAAACCGGATCCGGCGTGATCAACTGCAACGGCTCTTTAATTGCCCGGATACGGTTGATCCGTTTACTGACTTCATCATTTATGTTGATTTTTACCAATGATTCACCGTTTCTTACCGCCTGATAAACGACGGCAAATACGGCTGAATCACCCGGCTGCAAAGTTTTAACCCCGTCATTCAAAGTATAGGCAACAACCGTATGCGGCCCGCCGGTGCTGTGGAGAGTATCGATCCTCATTTCCTTCAGGTTATACTCCATCGACACGTTGCAGGGACGGTTATCAGAATTGATAAACACAAATTTCTCAATGGCAGCAGGTAAATCAGCTGATGGCAATAGTGTTCTCTTTAATATCAGCTTATTGGTCACCCTGCTTTTGTCAATATTTTCTATATTGCTGGTAATCTGCATGATACCACTATGATTGATGACCGCAACCTTTTCAGTTAAACCACGGTTCAGATAGCCGTTTATGAGACTCGGCTTCAGGGGTGTCATATTCAGAAAGAACCGGGGAAGGTCGCTGTCGGTAAAACTAGCCATAAGGGTTCCATGGGTATCGTTGGGCTTTAATCGGAAAGTCGGGAAGATAACCGTTCGCGACAGTTGCAGGTTTTGTGCACTGTCGACCCGGTATTGCAACCATAAGGATACCCGTTCCCCGCTCATTTCAATGTGATCATAATGGGGGTCATTCGGTTTGATGGGCCATTCGATACTGCCGTTGTTCACTATATTCCAACGCGTATTGTTATCCTGAGCCACCAGGATTACAGGCAATAGCAGAACCAGGACAAATACTCCGTGTCTTATTTTCATATTATTAATGTTTTCCCTTGGACTTCCAGAATTGTTCAATTTCCTCCAACGTTTTGCCTTTAGTTTCAGGAACCAGTTTCCACATGAAAAATGCAGCCAATAATCCCATTATGCCATAAATCCAATAAGCAAAACCGTGATGAAAAAGATTGGTCAGGGCGGTACTGTTATTCATTATCGGGAACGTCCAGGAAATAATCAGGTTCGATACCCACATGGCAGCTACTGCAACAGCCATCGCCCTTCCCCGCACTTTGTTCGGAAAAAGCTCCGATAACAAGACCCACACAACCGGACCCCACGAAAAAGCAAAACAAGCGACATAACCAAGCATGGCGATCATAGCGGCAATACCTAATTTATTAAAGAAGAAGGCTAATCCCAGCACAAACATAAAAAATGCCATTCCCAGTGCTCCGACAATTTGCAACGACTTTCTTCCAAACCGGTCAACGGTATAAATCGCCAAAACGGTAAACGACAGGTTAATGATTCCGACAATAATGGTTTGCAATAAGGAGTGATTGGTACCAGAGCCCATATTTTTAAATATTTCGGGAGCATAATACAGAACCACGTTAATGCCCACAAATTGCTGGAAAACAGAAAGTAAAACACCGGCAATTATAACCAGAAAACCAAAACTGAATAATTTCCCTGAAGTTGAAACGAGGGTCTCTTTAATTTCGGTCATGATAGTGCCTGCAACCGATAGACCATTGATTTTAGTCAGAATCCGGAGCGCTTCATCATCCCTGTTTTTCAAAGCCAGGTACCTGGGTGTTTCAGGAACAAAAAAGAGCAAGACCAAAAACAAAACAGCCGGAAGAACTTCTGATGCAAACATCCATCGCCATCCGATCTGATTAATCCAGCTATCATCACCCTGGCGGGCAATCAGGTAATTGACAAAATAAACAACCAGCATACCGAAAATAATGGCAAACTGGTTCCATGAAACCAGTTTCCCGCGGATTTTAGCCGGTGATATTTCAGCAATATACATGGGCGATAACATCGAAGCGAGGCCAACACCGATTCCACCGAGGATCCGGTAAACGATAAAATGCCCCATAAAGGTATGGTCTGCCGTTCCGATGGGTTGAAAAAACATCTCCGGCATGGCAGAACCGATTGCAGAAATCAGGAAAAAAATAGCTGCTAAAATAAGCCCCCTTTTCCTGCCCAGTTTTAAGCTCACAATTCCACCGCTTAATCCGCCGATAATACAGCCGATTAATGCTGATGAAACTAAAAATCCGTGCCACGAATTGGCCACTGTTTCTGACCAATGGTATGGATTAATAAATACCGCTTTAAGTGAGCTCACCGTTCCTGAAATGACCGCTGTATCATACCCAAAAAGCAAACCTCCAAGGGTGGCCACGAAAGTTATGGCGGCAATATACCGCATATGGACACCTGTCGCCTTCTGCATTTGTTTCGTATTGTACATTATCTGATTAATAAAATATTTTCCCGTAGAGACGGATGATCATCCGTCTCTACATCCGTCTCTATGAAAAATTCAAGAAAATTTTAAATCATCGGGCTACCTGGAACCGGCCTGATTTAACCTGGTTTTGCGGCAATACCAAACGGTAGAAGTAGA
>JBBAAF010000237.1:0-3592 GCA_041658425.1 Bacteroidales bacterium
GGGTGATGAGTAAGGTTTACAGCAGCCAGAACAAACGCCAGGCATACATTGCCGGTGCTTACGGCACTCTGGGTATTGATCTGTGGGGTGGATTTTCAGTCACCGGAACAGTCAATTACACGTATGGCCGGATAAAAGAGGCATCCGGAGATACTCCCCTCGACCATATTCCTCCGATATTCGGAAAAGCAGCCCTTCAATACCGGAATAATAAGCTGCAAGGCGAGTTTTCTTTCCTGTTTAACGGCAAGAAGGATATTTCCGATTACCTGCTGAATGCGGAGGATAATGAGATTTATGCTACTGCCGACGGCATGCCGGCCTGGAATACACTCAATCTCCGCCTGGCTTATCAATTGCATAAATACCTGAATATTCAGCTGGCCTGCGAGAATATCCTCGATACCAATTACCGGGTATTTGCCTCCGGAGTAAGCGCTCCGGGACGGAATTTCCGGTTAACTTTACGCGCGACATTCTAAAAATATTTGCGTTTTTTATTTGGATCTGTCAAAGTTGCGAATCAATTGCACATTCGCATTATATTTACATTGATAACATAAAACCAGTTTAATGGAAGTAATCAATCCTCCGGGAACCATGATTTGTCCGCGATGCGGGCATCCCAATGATGAACGGGCTTTTTTTTGCGCCAACTGCGGTGTACCCATCGGAAGTAAAGCCGGGCGACCAACGGGCGACCCACCTGATTCTCAGCAATACCCGTACTATTCTGATCCTGACAGGCGGAGCTATTATTACGATGGTCTTCCTTTGATCTCACTGCTGGTAACCCTTATCGGGTTTTTTGTTGCCGGATTCATCGGGCCATTGTGCGGGGTCATACTGGCTCACGCCAGCCTCCGGCGGATGAACCGCAGAGGCGATCATGCCAACCGCGGGATGGCCATTGCCAGCCTGGTTATCGGGTATTTGATGCTGCTCCTTGGACTGGTCATAATGATTTTTCTCGGGGTATTTATCGGATTCACATTGTTTAATTTTCACGGAGCGATGAACGGGCAATGGCACAATATGTAGGGAGGGGAGTTAAGGACGTAAAGGACGTAAAGAAGGAGAAGAACGTGAAGATCGTTAAAGGAGTTAAGGAAGTTAAGGGGGTGAAGAGCGCTTTTGTGTGCGGTCTGATTGCATTAGGTTTTATCGGTTTCGGCCAATCTGCAAAATTGATCGCGCAGGCGAATCCTGCTGATTATCTGAGTAATATTAAGGAGGAGCTAAAAAAGGAGTGGCCGGGTAACAGGACCATTAATCTGGTTTTTCATGGGCATTCAGTGCCGGCAGGATATTTCAAAACTCCCCTTGTTAATACCCTGGATTCATATCCCTATCAATTGTTGATGGAATTGAAAGCATTATATCCGTATGCGGTAATTAACGTGATCAACACAGCCATCGGGGGTGAAAATTCGGAAAGCGGTGCTAAAAGATTTGCTGATAATGTACTGATCTATAAACCTGATGTGCTTTTTATCGATTATGCACTGAATGACAGAGGCATTGGCCCGGAAAAATCAAAAAAAGCCTGGGAGTCAATGATTACGGGTGCTTTGAATAGAAATATCAAAATCATCCTTCTGACCCCTTCACCGGACCAGACAGTAAGTATCCTTGAATCCGGCAATGTGCTGGAAACACACGCCGTCCAGATCAGGAACCTGGCGAAGGAATATGGTATAGGGTTGGCCGACAGTTATGCCGCATTCCGGCAGATTGCCGCTTCAGGTAAACCGCTTTCGGATTATATGTCGCAGGTAAATCATCCCAACAAACAAGGTCATTGGGTAATTATGCAGGAAATTCTGAAATACTTTAAATAAATTAATTATGAAAAAATTCGGTAGATGATTTTCCCTCTTGGTAATCTCATCTAGTCGCCGTATCTTCGCAAAGATTTATGTCATAAAACATTAATGCGTTGTAATTGTTAGAAGTTATTTAAAATTTAAATTGGGAAATTATGAACATTTTCGTGGGAAGTCTTCCTTTTAATCTGCAGGAAGCTGAATTGCAGGGAGTTTTTGAAGAGTACGGAGAAGTTAGCTCTTGCAAAATTATTACAGACAAATTCTCGGGCAGAAGCAAGGGATTTGGGTTTATTGAAATGTCAGATGACGAAGCTGCTAAAAAAGCAATTGAAGAACTGAATGGTGCTGAAATTGGTGGACGTGCAGTCGTAGTAAATGAAGCTGAAGAGAAAAAAGCCGGTGAAAGACGCGGTGGCGGTGGATTCGGTGGCGGAGAAAGAAGAGGTGGATTCGGTGGTGGCGATAACAGAGGCGGTGGTGGTTATGGCGGCAACCGTGGTGGCAGTGGCGGCGGTTATGGCAGCAGAGGCGGCGGTGACAGTCGTGGCGGCGGGGGTAGTAGCCGTGGTGGCGGTCGCAGAGCCAGTTACTAAGGAAAATAGTCTTACAGACAAATAGCTCGCTTTAGTCCTGAAATTGAGCTGCGGACAAAATCCAAGTACCCCTTTTCTCATTGGCTTTGCTAATGGGTAAGGGGTTTTTATGTTGATGCCATCAAATCGCTTAGTAACAGAATATGTGGGAATTATGTAACTTTTTTTTAAAGTTGTATAACACCTCCCGATCAAATGCTTCTTAACTTATGTGTTAGAAATTTAACTAATATATCAACCAAGATGAAAAAAGTACTGATCGCACTGGATTACGATCCAACCGCACAAAAAATTGCAGAAACTGGCTATTCATTGGCTAAAGCTATGGGTGCCGAAGTTTTTTTGTTGCACGTAATATCCGACCCGGTTTACTATGCTTCGAGAGATTACTCTCCCATTATGGGTTTTAACGGTTATATGGATATGGGTTCGATCCAACGGGATAGTATGGAAGGCCTGAAAGTGGCCTCTAACCATTTTCTCGATAAAACCAAACAGCATCTGGCTGATGATACCATTCAGACATTAGTGAGAGAAGGTGATTTTGCTGATGCTATTTTAAAAGCCGCAAAAGACCTGGATGCAGATATTATTGTTATCGGCTCCCATAGTCAGAAATGGCTGGAAAAAATTGTCATGGGCAGTGTGACTGAGAAAGTGCTGAATCATACTACAATACCGCTGTTTGTTGTTCCAACCAAAAAACGCAAGTAACCCGGAATCAACATGAAAAGATTTTTAAAAATCGGAATACCCATTCTGTTGCTTCTGCTGGCAGTAATGTTGTGGTATAGGTTTTGTTTCGTTTTTGGTGAAGGTGTGAGGGCCGGTAATCTTAATTTTTTAGTGAAAAAAGGCTACGTATTTAAAACCTGGGAGGGGAGGCTCATCCAGGTGGGGTTTAAAACCCCCGCACCGGGTGCAATGCAAAGCAATGAGTTCGATTTCAGCGTTGCCAACGATAGCCTTGGCGCTTTACTGGAACGCAGCAGCGGTAAGTTCATAGAGGTTCGCTACAAGGAGTATCTCCATTCGCTGCCCTGGAGGGGAATGAGCCGTTATGTGGTGGTTGAGGTTTTGAAGGTCGGTGATCCGGGGCCTGCGTCATTATTGCCTTATTAGCTGACAGATAGCGACTTGCCGAAACCGATAACCGATAACCGACAACCG
>JBBAAF010000238.1:0-3549 GCA_041658425.1 Bacteroidales bacterium
AGATCTCGTTGACTATTTCGAGACACTGGCCATCCTGCACCGGGGGATCCGGCACACCGAAGAGGAAAAGCACTTCTTCAGGTTCGAACTGGAAGAAATGCTGACCGGCATGAAATCAAACCTGAACTACCCGGCCCTGATCCTGGAAGGGTATGATTTCAATTTCGTGGATGAAGATTCGGACAACCTGCAGAAACGGGTGAGCTGCGCTTTCATGCTGCTCGGGAAGGTCAGCGATAAAGGGGATTATGATGCCATCCACAACCTTTGGGACCAATTGGAAGAGATCGGGGATGAAATCGTGGTGAAGATTCTCTCTGACAAAAGGGATCGGCAGACCGATTGCCTGGCTTACTTCCATGCCCGGTCGATAACCGGAACACCCATTACCGATATGAACCTGATTCACTATGGATTCCGGTACGCTTTCGAATTATCCTGGCCAGTGAATAATGATGTTGATCCCACAAAATGGAGCACCAATGGATCATACTGAGACCGAAGCCTATAATGCCCTCATAACCAAATGGGGATTCAAAACGCGGAGCATGCTGAAAATCAGCGTGGCCCGGCTATCCATGAAAGGCAAAAAAGAACTGGTTACCCGGATTCAGTTTAAAAGCAAAAAGGATTTCGGAGAGATCGAGGCTGCCATTTTTAACTTTCCTCAACATGGGGTCTTTTTTCATAAAGGGGTTGGCCGTGGATACATCATGGTAGCCGGAACAGTGGTCAGGGGAAAACGGAAAGACAAAAGCCATTCTGCAAACCATCCGAATAACGCAGTTATCCACCCGGCATCCGGACCTCTCAAACGGCATCCCAAAGATTGGTTCAACCCCATTTTTATCAAATCCATCCCCGTACTCGCCGACATCATAGCCAGCACTAAAGCAGATAACATTTTCGAAGTCAAACACCTTAAACTGAACACCTGATGGCCAGAGAATACACGCGGGAGATTTACTTGTATATCAATGGCAAGCAAATCAATAACGATATCAAAAGCATCCGTGCAGAGATGCAGCTTTTGGTGAATGAGCAGGCTAAAATGATCATCGGTTCCAAAGAATACGTGGCCCACGGGGAGAAGATCCGATCCCTGAAAGGAATTCTGAACGAGCATTCCCTGCAATTGAAAAATATGAACCGCTCCTGGAAAGAAACCATGGGTGCCATGGGCGATTGGTTTAACCGGTTCCAGGCTGTGGGTGTGGCAGCTATTGCTACCATTGTTGGTGTGGTGATGGCATTTCGGAAAACCACGGAAGCCTCAATGTTGATGGAGGAACGTTTGGATAACCTTTCAGCGTTAACCGGGTTAACAGGCCGGTCATTGGATTGGCTGGGCCAGCGGGCAAAGAACCTCTCGGTATCCGTCACGGAAACAGGGGTGCGCATCAAGCAATCCGCCACGGATATTGTCGATGCCTATACCAAAGTAGGATCCCAGCGCCCGGAACTGCTGAAAAACAAGGAGGCACTGACCAAAGTGACCGAGGCAGCCATCACGCTGTCGGAGGCTGCCAAATCCAAGCTCGAACCCGCAACCCTCGCACTGACAACCACCATGAATCAGTTTAACCTGGGTGCCAGTGAGGTTAACCGGATCATCAATACCCTGGCTGCCGGATCCCTGGTCGGTGCCGGGGAAATTCCATACCTAACGGAAGTCATGGAGAAATCCGGTACCACGGCTAGCCTGATGGGAATCTCCATCGAGCAAATGACCGGTATCATTGAAGGAGTTGCACCAAAATTCCAATTGGCTGAAGTGGCCGGTACTGCCCTCGACCGCGTCCTGCTGGAGCTTCGCAAACGAGGTATCGGTTTCAAAGACGGGGTATTTGATATTAACCGTGCGATCGATGAACTCAGTGCCCGTTACAAAAGCGGTGAATCAGCAGTTAAAATATTTGGTGTTCATCAGGCTAAAATGGGTGAGGTGCTGGTAATGAACCGGGATGCCATCAACCGGTTTACCGAAGGGGTTACCGGAACTAAAGTCGCATTCGAACAGGCAGGGAAAAATACCGATAACATGGCCGCCAAACTGGCTCAAGCGAAAAACAAAGTAACCCTCATGTATATTGAGGTAGGTGAAAAATTGGCTCCTGCCATGATCTTTTCGACCAATGCCCTGAACATTTTCCTCCGGACCATGATGGCGCTCCCTAAAATTATCAGCGACAACCGGGCCCTGATCGTTTCTCTGGTTGGAGCCATCCTGGCTTATAATGGCTCATTGATTGCTTCAATCGCAGTTTCTGTCTGGGAACGCACCGCCAAACTCTTGAGCATTAAATCTACCGCTCTTCAAATTCTCATGACCGAGGCCCAGACCGCCCAAATTGCAAAACTTACCATCATTCAAAAAGCCGCCATTATAACCCAATGGCTCCTGAATGCAGCCCAAGCGGCTAACCCGGTCGGTTTGGTTATTGCCGGGATTACTGCCCTGATCGCAGCTTCAATGATCTATGCCCGTAACAGCAAGGAAGCCGTTGCTATGGAGGCTCGTAAAAAGGAACTGGTTGATTCATTAGCTACTTCCAATCAGGAACTTAGTGCATCGTATGACATGCTTTCGGAAGATCAGGATAAACTGAACCGCATGTCGGTGGATCAGAAACGGGAACTAGCGCAGCAACTGGATGCCACCATTAAACTGGCCGAGGCAAATTATGATCTTCAAAAATCCAAACGAGGTGAACTTCGCGCGGATAATACCCAACTTAATGCCTGGCAGTTCCTGACCACCTGGAGCAATTCCGGGAAACTCGAAAAGGCAAGAGCCAATGGGCTGAAAGCGGTTGAAGATATTGATGTTGCACTGGGGAAATCCGGAGACATGATTCAATCTTTAAAAGATCAGAAGCTAACCCTCGCAGATATCCTTACCGCCGAAACCACTGGCGATAAAATCGGCACCGAGTCCATCGTGATGATGGAGGAAAAGTTGGATCGGTACACCCTGGCGCTGAATAATGCCAAAATCTGCACCGAAGAATACATCCGGCTGCAGAAAAAGGTTGCCGCCGTTGACGCGGAGCTTAAGAAAGCCCGGGGATCCAATCTCGATAGCGGTGATGATGGCAAATTCAAACGGGCTGAGGCTCTTAAGGATATTGAGGAATTCCACAAAAACCAGAACGCTGTCATTAAAGCTCAGTATGCCAAGGGGATTGATGATAAAGACGTTTACCTCGAAAAACTGGATACCGAAGAACTCCGGTACCTGAACGCCTCCATTGAAAGGCTCAAAAAACACGGTCAAAGTACGGCCGAAGAAGAAGAAAAGATCCAGGATGTCATTATCGCTGCCAGGGAAGCCGGACAGAAAAAAACTGCCGAGGCTTCCAAACAGCTGTACGAAGAGTACGATAAATTCTATGAAAAATGGGATGAGGACAGCAAGAAATTCCTGAAGGAGGCCGGTGAAAACACCAAGTTACCCGACTGGTATGTCCAGCAGCAGTTGGAACTGGATTACTGGATGGAGAAAACCTATGAAGGTCAGAAGGCTAAACTCAAAAAAGAATTGGACGA
>JBBAAF010000239.1:0-3466 GCA_041658425.1 Bacteroidales bacterium
CAAAGGAAAATAAGTTCGGTACTGTTGGCTGCGTGGCTCTGGATAAGGCCGGAAACCTGGCGGCCGGAACCTCTACCGGCGGCATGACAAACAAACGATGGAACCGCATAGGCGATACCCCGATCATCGGCGCGGGTACCTATGCAAACAATAAATCCTGCGCTGTTTCCGGCACCGGTCACGGCGAATTCTTTATCCGTTATACCGTCGCCCGCGAAATTGCAGCACTCATGGAATACAAAGAAATGACCGTCCAGAAAGCCGCCGAAGAGGTTATCATCAATCGCCTCAAGCCGGCAGGGGGCGAAGGGGGTATCATCGCCGTCGATAAAGACGGGAATATTGCCCTGGTATTCAATTCTCCCGGCATGTACCGCGGAATGGCAAACAGCAAGGGAGAGCACAAAGTGTACATTTTCGGGCAATAGCACTTGTCATCCCGGTGTATTAATAAATTATTTACGAAATAGTGATAATATAGGAACTCACCAATTTCTTTTTCTATGGAATTCTGGTGCCAGAAAAAAAACAGCACGATGAAAAATAAGCTCATTTTGATAATCGTCTTTCTTCTTCTAGCTGTGCCGACGTTGTTACCAGCGCAAAAGATTTCTTTTGGAGGCCAATTATCAGCTTCGGCAGCGCCACGATGCTTCGGCCACTGATGTGGTTCGATCACATGGATCCACGCGATCCGCTTCAAATGACCGATGGTGTTTATGCTGCCCTTGGCCGTTACTATTTTCAGAATAATGCAAACATCTGGCTTTGGGGAATTTTGCCGGGTAAAACGGTTAAGGGATGGGAGATGCTCACAACTGACCGCCACCGGCCGGAATATCGTTTTGGCCTCGATGGGAAATGGGATATTGGTACTGGTATCTGGTTCGAAGGTACATATACGTACCAAAACCTTCCTCAGCCCACCATAAATCATATCCGGATGCTGACACTCGGTGCAGATTATACATTTGGTCTCGGTAACGGGTTGACATTTATGACTGAACAATTCTTTTACCAGACCGGCCCTGCAATGTTTGAAAACACGTCAGATCTGGCTTTTACGGCAGTATCACTCACATACCCCATCAACCTGACCCATTCGGTGTCGGGAATGGTTTTTTACAACTGGACAGCCAATAATTGGTACCGGTTTATCAACTGGCGGATCAGTTTGAGTAAGGTCAGCCTGCATCTGATCGCTTTCTGGAATCCTGAATCTTTCGACTTATATCAGAATACCGGCAACTCCAGTCTGATGGGAGGCAAGGGAATACAGCTTCTTTTCGTATGGAATCATTAAATTTATACTATTAATAAGATACAATGGAATCCAATAACACTGTCATTGAGATCCGGAACCTGGTGAAAACGTTTCCGATGGGGAACAGGGAATTCACGGCCCTTAACGGTATCAACCTTACCTTCACCGGGGGCGAATTCTCAGGCTTAGTGGGGCCGAGCGGATCAGGTAAAACTACCCTCCTCAATATTATTGGCACGCTCGATTCACCAACCGAAGGTGAAGCGCTGGTAATGGGCCAATCCGTAGGTAATCTGTCGCAGAAGAAAGCGGCGCATCTGAGAAATCTTAAAATCGGATTTATTTTTCAGACGTTTAACCTGTTGCCGGTATATTCAGCCATGGAAAATGTTGAATTTCCACTTCTACTGCAAAAAATGAATGCGGAACGCCGGAAAAAAGCAGTAATGGAAGCGCTGGAATGGGTTGGTCTGGCTGACAAGGCGCGTTCGCGGCCGGCCCAGATGTCAGGCGGTGAATGCCAGCGGGTAGCGATAGCACGGGCCATCGTAAAGAAGCCGGAAATTGTACTGGCCGATGAGCCTACAGCCAACCTTGATGCTGCGAATTCACATCATATCCTGCAAACCATGGTTAAACTGAATAAGGAACTTGGCACAACGTTCCTTTTTGCAACACACGATGAAAAGGTCATTGGATACCTTCGTCGGATTATTAAACTTTTCGATGGAAAAGTAGCTACTGATGAAATTGTTACGATTAATTAGGAGGATCGTATTATGTTAACTTTCAAACTCGCCATCCGAAACCTGGTTGGCGCCGGTCTGCGAACCTGGCTGAATGTGTTTGTATTGTCACTCTCCTATGTGGTGATCATTTATATGAATGGTATGCTCGATGGGTGGAACCGGCAGGCTAAAACGGATATGATTCACTGGGACACGGGCCAGGGCCAGCTATGGCAGAAAAATTACGACCCGATTGACCCTTTTACCCTTCAAAACAGCTTCGGCCCGATTCCCGGGGAGCTCAATAACCTGGTTAAGGAAGGCCAGATAGCTCCGGTACTGATCACGATGGCTTCATTCTACCCCGAAGGCCGGATACAAAGCATACTATTGAAAGGTATTTCCGAGAACCAGAAAGTGATTGACCTTCCAACGGCTTCTATGATAGGTGATTCCACAGAAATTCCTGGTCTGGTCGGTAAACGGATGGCTCAATCCAACAGGATTAAAGTGGGAGATCTGATCACGTTGCGCTGGCGCGATCGCAACGGTACCTTCGATGCGGCAGATGTCAGGGTAGCCGCCATCTTTGATACAAACGTCCCTACGGTGGACGGCGGCCAGATCTGGATCCCATTAGCCCGCCTACAAAAAATGCTTCAGGCGCCCGGTGAGGCAACCCTACTCATTCGCGGGAAATCAGAATGGCCCTCTTTTAACTCAGACGGTTGGGTATCCAAGGACCTAAAAACACTCACAGCGGATATCGATCAGATCATCAAATCGAAATCGATGAGCAGTGCGGTTATGTACCTGATCCTCCTGATGCTCGCCATGCTGGCCATTTTTGACACCCAGGTATTATCAATTTTCCGGAGACAGCGTGAGATTGGCACCCAGATTGCTCTGGGAATGACCCGCTGGCAGGTAGTAAAACTGTTCACCGTGGAAGGTGCGATGCACGGGGTTTTAGCTGCAATTTTGGCCGCCATCTATGGGATTCCCTTCCTCGCATCACAGGCCAGATTCGGCATCCCTATGCCAAAAGCCACCGACTCTATGGGACTCGCAGTGGCTGAGAGAATCTTCCCGGTATATAGTATCGGATTGATAATCATAACGATCGTATTTGTATTAATTACAGCCACTATTGTCAGTTACCTCCCGGCCCGCCGCATTTCCAAAATGAACCCAACCGAAGCAATTAAAGGAAGAATACAATGATACGATTCATATTCAAAGGACTATTAAGAGACCGTCAGCGAAGTTTATTGCCCGTCATCGTGGTGGTGACCGGGGTTATTCTGACTGTTTTCCTGCATTGTTGGATGACCGGTATTCTCGGCGATCTGATCGATTTTAATGCAAAATTCTCTACCGGCCATGTTAAGGTGATGACCAAGGCTTACGCAGAGCGGGTGGAGCAAACGCCAAATGATCTGGCATTGATTCAAACCGGTAAGCTGACAGAAAC
>JBBAAF010000240.1:0-3380 GCA_041658425.1 Bacteroidales bacterium
ACCCCGAAATAGGTGTCAATCAAAGTATAAGTCGACCGGTTGATCAGGGCATAGTTGTAGAAACTCATGTCGTTCATGGCATCGTTCGTGGAGAACTGGAATGCCTGTCCGCGTATTTCCATCCCAATAGCTTCACCGTTAGGATCGTAATGAATATTACCACGGTCGTTATAAACCCACCAGGCGGTTCCGTCGCCATACAGGCGCGGACGCCTCAGTTCACGCGTAGTTCCGCAGGGGAGGATACCATCAAGATCATAGAACGGGTAATCCCCGTCGGCTGCATTGTAAAATCCGTCATCATTGTTATCCCAAAAAGGGGCAAGATAAAAATCATATCCGGCGGCAGCATCGGCATGCGCCGGCCAGTCGAGAATAATCTGCGGTATCGAATATCCTTTAAATTCAAATTCCCTTTGATCTGCAGGAGTATTATACCACTCCCGGAATGCTTCAACCTGATAACGGGTAATCTGATAAGCCCGGTCATACTGATAGCAAACTTCCACATCGGTGGTACCGCGCTGCTCGCCCGACATAATCAATGGTCCGGGCCAGTAATTGCGGGCTCCTTTATACCTAATGGCTGTCAGTTTCAGCTGGCCGTTGACATCGGTTCCCCCGATCCAGATACCCCCGGAATAAATGGAGGTTTTACCTGAACCTTTAGGTACTTCATAACCTGATGCGCCTCCACTGATATCGGTCCAGAGAAGCCCGTCCATATGAATAAAGGTCCTGATATTGTTCAGGGAGATCTCGGTAATGGTTTTACCGGGCTGGCAAGCAGCAGCAAAACCCTTTACATTCTTGTTAGCCGGTTCAGAAGTCTGAGTACCGCGGTATCTTTCAGCAAATGAACTATTTGCAAGAAAAATACCCAGGATTGTAATCAGAATATATTTTAACACTTTTGTCATTGTTTTGATCTGTTAAGGTTAAACCGGTTAGAAGTTCAGCGTTAAACCAATACGCATGGTACGGGGTGACATATAGCCTGCACCATTCAGTAATCGCATCTGGTAGTACATTTTGTAAGCTTCCGGATCTAGCTGCGTATTGATCTGTTGTTGCATTTTAGGTGCAGCCAGGTAACCATCGTCCATTGGATCACCAGTAGCGGAATAAACTCCTGATACGTTTTTAGTATTCAGCAGGTTGTCCACATCAAGGTACACATTCAGCATGATGTTTTTCCGGCTCTGCTCACCGCTTTTCTTAACGGTCAGGTTGAAATCTTTGTCAACACGCATCTTGATGTTGGTAGTCCAGGGCAGACGTGATCCGTTCATTGAACCTTTCAAACCCGGCTCGCCCACTCCCAATGTACGGGAGAAAGGATAACCCGAACCCGAAATTACGGTAAAGTTAGCACCTGAGTTTGAGAGGATGTCTTTACCAAACAATTTCGGACCATTATAATCTTTACCATCAAAAAAACGGTAATCAAGGCTAAGATTTATTTTATGACGCTGGTCCCAATCTGTCGGAGCAAGAATCCTAAGGTTTGGCTGGTTTGTACGCAGCAAGGCCAACATCTGGCCAGGACTTGAACCTGTAGCGGAAGAGAAGCCCAGAGTGTAGTTAGCACGTAAAGAAATATTACCGGATCTCCTCAGATCATAAGAAACGGACAACCCTTTGGAAGTCCCGAAGTCAATATTACCTCTGGTAAAATAATCAACCGGATAGGCACCTAAAACTCTGATTGCCTGTGCCATATCACGTTGTTCACGATAATAGGCTGCAAACTTTAGTGAGGATGTATTGGTTAACTTCTGCTGGAATCCCAATTCATAGTCAATGGTTTTCTGCGGTTTCATATTCGGGTTTCTGATATCGGCTCCAGGGTTGTTAGCCAGGTAGTAATAGCTCGTTGGGTCGAAAGTTCCGTCTGGACGGCTGGTGAGGATGTCATAATGTGCAAAGAAAAGGGCCTCATCCGAAATCGGGAATGAGAAAGCAATACGCGGCATTACTGATACCTGAGGAGTGTAATCCTCGAATGCATCTGCTGTAATTTCCCTGTACTGTGCCTGGTCAGGGTTAACGAGATAAGGAGCGATACCGGTTGATGATGAGATTACCGAAGGGTCATTAACTTCCACACCATAGGCATTATACCAGTTAGATCCACTACGATATCCGTTAATTGTTGAAGGATCGCTGACGTCATCCACATATACAACATAATTATCACCCATGTTTGAAGGATGGGATCCTGAAGGGTTCATGCTTCCCGGAACATCACTGACTTTTTTAGTGGCATACAAGCTGTATGGATCTGCCAGAACGTACTGGTTCAGGTCATAACGGTCGACCCTGATACCTACGTTAAAGATCAGGTCATTAAAGGAAAACTTATCCTGGATATATCCGGCAGCATAAATTGGCTGTACGGGTCCGATAAGACGCTTATAAGTTCCGTCTTCGTTTTTAGCGGTGAAAAAATCTTCAAAAGTTGGTTTTTCCTTCAGACGGTTTCCGTACTGGTCATAGCCACGGTAACTTACGAGTGAACTTCCGTTGTTAAGCAGTTCATCGGGACTGAAATAGTTAATATCTAATTCGCTGGGATCGAGTGCATAAAGGTCGATGAAATCGGTTCCATCAACGGGCAATCCTAAATGCTGGCGCAGTGAAGCATCGAATTTATATTGAGCCGTTTTAGTGTAAAGGCGGTTATATCTAACAGTATCCTGGAAAACACCGCTTGCGTCGTAAACCGGGATTGGATTTCCGAGGTTAAGCTGTTGCAGGTGCGCGTTGGTGAGCTGGCGGCCAATGCTCCAAAGACCCATAGCGTTGACACTCCAGCCACGTGAATCATTTTGTTCGAATTCGAATCCGAAGGATACTTCGTGGTTCTTAATATCAGCCGAACCGGAGGCCATGATGCGGAATACGGTATTATCGCCAATTCCGTAACTACCAACCTGTGAACCGGGGAGGCTGAAGATATTATAAACAGATCCAAGGTTTCCGCCATTGAGAAGGCCACCGCCAGCGGAAACCTGGTCTAAATTTTCATAATGAGTCACCGGGTTATCATAGGAACTATAATACTGTGAGGTAACAGCGGCCAGTTCCGGGTTCTTGTCACTCGGGGTAAATTTACAGAGAATATCTTTCCATGCGTTCATTCTCCATACACCATTGGGATAACCTGAAACGGTATCTGAAAATTCATAGGTTTCAACCTTGGTGGTTTCGAATTTCCCTATGTAGCCATAATCCCACATATTGAAACCATGACGCTGCGACATACCACTCCAGCTCTTGCTTCTTTCAACTTGAGCCTGAACCTGGTAGTACGCGTTTTTGATTACAGAGGATGACGTTTCCTCTTTTGAAGCCTGCCTATCGGAGAACCGTTGGGT
>JBBAAF010000241.1:0-3380 GCA_041658425.1 Bacteroidales bacterium
GGAAGCACTTTGCGGACGGCAACGCCATCAGGATAAATATAATACAATTCGTTACCCCACTCGCCGAATCCGGTGTTATCCGGGGAATCATTCTGACGGAACTTAACATCCATCTGAAGATATCTCCAGTTAACCACTACCCGTGCTTCACTGTTTTCAATGATGGCCACCCGTGAGCTTCTGGTTTGAGCATCCGACATGTGCTCCATGCATCCGGTCGGCATTTCGTCTCTGGAACCCTGTGATAAAAACCAATTATTGCCTGTTTCCCGACTCTGATCGGCCATCCATTTACCATTCTCCGATACCAAACAGGGAGAATAGCGTGTGCCCCTCCAGAACATGATCTTTACCGGACTATCATCAAATTGCACCACCACATCATTGAATTCACCCACCGGCCATAAAGCATCCCATTCCGGGTAAAAACTCAGACGGGTGTAATTGGCCCCAAATCTGCCGGAGGATTTAACCGTGGGGAATCTCCGGGCATCAAACCGCGGCTCATTTTCAGGTTTTACAGAAGTATATATATCTTTTATTTCATTAGCTGTCAGACATTTGTCATATATCTTGATTTCATCCACAATGCCGTCCAATGAATATCTCGAAGGGAAAGTGGCCCATTCCCTGATGGCATCTGTAGGGGCAAGCATTTCGCGGTTCATCCCCATACGGAATCCCTTTTCGGTTTCGCTATAGATTATTCTCCTGTGATCGATAAAATCAGTATACGTATTTTCCAGTTTTCCATTAATGTAAATAGCCAATCCTGCTTCCGGATCATACGTTCCTACCAGGTGGTACCACTTTTTCAGTTCCAGTCCGAGTCGGGTATCCGGATTCAATTTCGAGTTGCATTCGTGCAAGGTTGATGTGCCATCAGAAATATGAATGCCAGCCCTTCCGCGCGAATCAATTCCGAAGTAGAAACCGGTAATTTTGTATTTCCCCATGGTTAATATCGGGGCCCAGTTCCAGGGATAGGCTCCCAGCGAAACCCAAGCTTCAAAACTGATCTTACGGGGAAGATTGAATAATCTGGATTCATCGCTCCCGTTAGTCAATTTTACAGGGATCACATCGATATAGGAAGAAAATCCGTCGAATTTGATGGCAGTCCCTTTCACTCCGGGAACATATTTTGTGAGTCCGCCGGTTTGATAATTTCCATACGGTACGGATGAATTTATTTCAGCATGTGCGGTTTTCAGGGAATCATCAAAGTTCCACCAGAACAGCACTTGATTATTTTGTGATTTTGCCGTACTTAAAAAGCATAGTAAGCTCATCACAACCATTACCATTCTTTTCATCTCCGTTATTGTTTTTCAGATTGACTTATCTCGCAATAATCCTCGGATTAACCCAATCGCCGTTCACTTCTTTTCCCCTGAATTCCAACAGAATAAATTCAAGACCTCTGACATCGATATCAATATCCATGGTTGGGGTGCCCTTTATCATCTTACCAGAGTCGAAAAGTGCCCGGTTGCCAAAGGCATCCTCGTTCAGTACGCGAAAACGGCCCGGTTCGCTGCCCTCATAAGCATCATCGATACCAACCGAAGCCATGAACCGGTCGGCCCTGCCATTCAGCTTGTACATGATCCTGGATTCAGTTTTGCAGCCGAGTCCTTTTTTGTATACAGTTCCGTTGATTGTAATGACTTCGCCCTTATGATTCCTGTCCATGCGGGGCGCATCACCGCTTTTCATGATGTAATAGATATCACCTAAGAGGGTTGTTCCGCTCCTGGTGATAGAGTATTTTTCAAGCGGCACCGGAACCGGACCGGGAACCGGTTTTCCGCCCGGGCTGCCTGCCCTGATTAACATCAATCCATTCCGGGAAAGGTTTTTAGCCGTAAAGGAGTCATTGAAGGTCCCGAGATCCCTTTCTTCCCATAGATCCCGGACTTTCTGCCGGCCTTTTAATCCGATCTGTTCCCAGGATACCGTAATATCCGTCGCCACTGAATCTTTGTTGAGCATTAGAACGGCAGTTGTGCCATCAGCAAGAGGTTTATTATAGATCTCGACTCCCCCCTTTTCATACACTTTATAGCCCTGGTGCCCTCTGGGATCCTGATTTACGGCAATCACTTCCTTAGCCGTGAAAATCCGCCGGACGGTATCCGACATGACGCGCAAATCACAGCCGGCCATTAGCGGGGCGGCGAGCATGCACCAGAGACTGAAATGAGCCCTGTTTTCTGCTTCGTTGTCCAGGTTACCCACCTGGAGCATATCCGGATCGTTCCAGTGCCCGGGACCGGCAAACTGCCATAAACCGTTGAACCCCGGATGCGTAGATTCGCTGCCCCCGGAGGTGTTTGCACAAAAGTATACTGATTCGATCCAGGGGTAGATATCTCCCGAAGTTCGCCATAGCTGTCCGTATTCTTTACCTCCCCATGCCCAGGCGCCATTCCCGAAATCCGAAATGCTCAATATCATCGGCCTGCCTGTTTTTAATATGGATTCGTGATAAATCTTCAAATCCTCGGTCGTCAACCGGCCGTTTTTTTCAGCGTAACAGGCATCCAGTTTGATGTAATCGACACCCCAGGAAGCGAACGAATTCATATCGGCCTGCTCATGTTCAAAACTGCCGGGCAGGCCTTGGCAGGTCAGGTATCCCCGGCATTCATAAATACCGAATTTCAACCCTTTGCTATGAATATAATCGCCGATGGCTTTCATCCCGGCGGGAAATTTCTCAGAATCAGCTGTCAGGTTTCCGTTGCTGTCGCGCTCTTTGGCCATCCATCCATCGTCCAGAACCAGATACGTGTAACCGGCATCCCGCATCCCGGAGGCCACCATCGCATCGGCTATGGATTTGATTTTCGCTTCGTCAATCTTCGCCTCAAAAGCGTTCCAGCTGTTCCAACCCATCGGAGGGATGGGTGCCAGGCGATTGTCCTGCGTTACTATATGTGAAGAACACGCAGGTAACAGAATGGATATCCAGATAAAGCTCCATCTAGTAAATTGGCTCATTGATCCTATCATTCCTCATTTGCCTGTTACGGAACATTTAAATTAAGCCGGTTTAAAACGGCCGTTTGCGGACGATCTTGAAAACGAAGGCATAATCGCACGGCTTCGTTTTGGGAGTCTCAATGCTCAGACCTTCTTTGGTCATCTCCCATTTCAGCTCCCTGCCGTCCCCCAACATCGTGATCGATTTGATTTCAGATGGATACAACCCGGCCCAGGTTGCTCCTTTGGGACCAAGGCTCTTAATAAGCACCTTTTCTCCGGGCCAGTCCAGAACAGTTGCATAAAGGTTGTTATCCTTAACCGTGAAGCGGATATCTTGTCCCGTGTAACGAAGATCATTCTTCTCATTGAATCCGCCGCCGGTCTCCAGC
>JBBAAF010000242.1:0-3324 GCA_041658425.1 Bacteroidales bacterium
ATCAATTGTCCTGCAGGCAGTCACACCCACTGATGGCACCGGTCGCTGGAGATTTTCATCCGGAAGCGCGGGATCTTTTAACGATGCAACACTGCCGAATGCCACCTTTACCGGACTGCCCTGTAACACCTATAACCTGATCTGGAGTGTTTCAACCCCATGCGCAACATCTTTGGATACGGTTGAGATCCGGTTCGATCAATTTTTGATTAATCCCAATGCCGGACCCGATCAGGCATATACTGACGGTCGCACGACTGCCACGCTGGCGGCTAACAGTCCCGCTACCGGTTCCGGAACCTGGACAGTCATTAGTGGCCAGAACGGTCAATTCACCAGCGTTAATGACCCAAAAGCTGTGTTCTCCGGACCGTTGTGTCAGTCATACATTCTTCGTTGGACACTGGCAACCCCGTGTTCTTCCAAATTCGATGAGGTAACCATAAATTTCGACCATATTCCCACTCCTGCCAATGCCGGACCGGATCTGAGTGCCGACGGGCCTGTAAGATCCGTCATCCTCGCGGCCAATGTTCCCGTTCAGGGAAAAGGTATATGGTCAGTTACGGGTACAGGTGGAGTTTTTGATGATAGCAGCGATCCGCTCAGCCGTTTCTCAGGAGAGCCCTGTCAGACCTATACACTCAAATGGACTATCAGTACTTTATGCCATAATTCATCCGATCAGATGACCGTAAGTTTCATGGATCTGCCATCCACATCCAATGCAGGAGCAGACCAAAATCTCTCCGACGGATCAATTTATACTCAATTAAATGCGACTCCTCCAGCGAACGGATCAGGGTTTTGGTCAATTATTTACGGTGGAACGGGTAGTTTCTCAAATGCCGGTGACCCGCAAGCAATTTTTACCGGAATCCTTTGTCATTCCTATGTTTTGAGATGGACCGTTTCAACCCCCTGCGGTTCCTCATTTGATGAGGTAACTGTGGTATTGAACCAGGTTTCAATCAGCGCAGATGCAGGTCCGGATGTCAGGATATCCGACGGCTCTGTCACCTCCTTTCTTCAGGGTAATACCCCGGGGATAGGGATGACAGGCACCTGGTCGATTGTTTCGGGTCAGGGTGGAGTTTTGGAAGATGTTAATAGTCCCGGATCACGGTTTACCGGAATTCCGGGGCAGATTTACACCCTCAAATGGTCCTTCACCAGTGCTTGCATCGAAAACTCCGATCTGGTTACTATTGCTTTCATTTCCAATCTGGATATGTTTGATCCGCGGGATGAAAAAACCTATCAGGCAATCAAAATCGGAAATCAGGTCTGGATGGCGGAAAACCTGAATTATTCAACACCAGGAAGCTATTCGTACGACAACAGCGGTGAGAATGCTTCGATATATGCCAGGCTATATGGTTGGAATACTGCCATAACGGCCTGCCCAACGGGTTGGCATCTTCCGTCCGACCTCGAATGGCGGCAGCTCGAAGTTTTTCTGGGTATGAATGCCGGTACCTCTTTACTGGAATGGTACCGCGGACTCAATGAAGGCGGAATGCTGAAAGACGAAGGAACCTTATACTGGCAATCACCAAACACAGGTGCCACAAATATTACCGGTTTCACTGCCCGTCCCGGTGGTTATCGTACACCCGGAGGGGTATTCGGAGGTATTAATACACATGCCGGATTCTGGACCTCCAACGGAAATACCAGTGGCAAAGCAATTTACAGAGCACTTCATAAGGACAAATCCCAGATAGGTCGCGATTGGTATGACAAGGGTTACGGTTTTTCAGTGAGATGTGTTAAAAATTAAGTGTGCCTATCATAAAACAGATCAAGTCCCGTTATATCACCGAACCCGGAATTTTTATCTCATGAAGTTTAAATATTTAATCTTTGCCGGCACTCTTTTGCTGGTGCTGTTTTTTTCCTGCAGAAAGAACGACCCGATCGTCAATCCGGATTCAAAGCTCGAGTTCTCAACTGATACCGTGCTGTTTGATACCATATTTACTACCATTGGCTCTACGACAAAAAATTTCAGGGTTTATAATAAACATGCTCAGCCCATTACGATCGACCGGATTATTCTTGCCGGGAATCAGGGCTCGAGGTTCCGCCTGAATATCAATGGAAGATTGACCAATGAACTGGAGAAAATCGAAATCCCGGCTAAGGATAGCATGTACATCTTTGTGGAAGTGACTCTGAATCCCAGCAATCAGAATAATCCAATGGTGGTTCAGGATTCCGTGGTTTTCCAGACCAATGGAAACACACAGGATGTGGATCTGATTGCGTTCGGACAAGATGTGCACCTGGTGAACGGCGAAATTCTTAAAACACAAACATGGATCAACGATAAGCCTTATCTGGTTTATAATTCGATGCTGGTGGACAGCCTGGAAACCCTCACCATCGAGCCGGGAACCCGCATTCATTTTCATAAACGATCGAGCATGCTGGTTAAAGGAACCCTTCTCGTTAATGGCACACTCGAAGAACCCGTGAGCTTTTTGGGGGATCGACTGGAGCATCAATATGATGAATATCCCGGGCAGTGGGGGAGCTGGATGGAATATGAAAACGGATCGGTCTATATTCTCGGCGGAATCCATTTTCTGAATGGCAGCAAAGATAATGTGATTCGCCATGCCGTCATTAAAAATGCCATGAAGGGAATTCAGGCTGATACGCTCGCCAATCCATCCAAGCCAACACTCACCATTTCCGATACACGGATCGAGAACATGTCGGTGGCAGGTATTTACGCACAAAGCTCAACAATCCTGGCAAGCAACTGCCTGATTGCCAATTGCGGATCGTGGTGTGTGGCGCTTACCCTTGGAGGATCCTATGAATTCTACCACTGTACCATATCGAATAATAGTAATTTCGGTGTTGGCAACCGGACAGAACCAACCCTCATGCTGAATAATTTCTTTATTGTCCAGGGTACCGCCTATGTGTATAATCTTTATAATGCACTGTTTGCCAATTGTATAATCACCGGCAGCAGGCCAATGGAAATCGAGTTTATCAATACCATCAACAAAAAACCCGTTCCGGGGCAGTTCAATTATATCTTCGATCACTGCCTGGTAACTGTTGATACCATGAATACCAGCGATGAATCAAAATGGATCGATGTGGTAAAAAACCTTAATCCCCGGTTTGATTCACTCACTTTCACTGTTCGGGATTATCGCCTGGATACTCTCTCACCCGCAAAAGATCGCGCAAACCCGATCTTTTCGAAATTTTTTCCGCTCGATCTGATGGGAATCAGCAGGCTATCCGACGCGGGTCCCGATATCGGGGCGTACGAACGGCAAGAGAAGTAATATCGTAGAG
>JBBAAF010000243.1:0-3279 GCA_041658425.1 Bacteroidales bacterium
GTCCGGATGTTGGGAATACCGAAGTTGCTTTCATACTACTTTATTACAGTTAGTTGTCGGAATAGATTTCCTGGTACAAATATACGGTAGAATTCTTTATTATAGTTTGAATGATGAAGATATCAATAGAACAGGCAGATGCCTGGGGTGACAGGGAAAACTGTTTCCCCCTAAATGATAGAATAAATTAGTTCGGCTGGGCGTGATGTCAGTTTTAAGGATGTTCCTTAATATCTTGCTTGATAAGCTTATACATACATAACCGGATATCTAGGCTTTTCCCAGCCTGCCTTTTGCCTTGCAAGAGTTATCTATGATTTGGCGGAGCTCAAGCTGCCTGGCAGGATTGATCTCGATCAGGATGCACTTTTCAGTCCTTCTGATCTGTACATATTTCCTGTTTACCCAGTAATAAACCATGTGTTTGGAAACGCTGAACATTTCCCTGACTTCAGGAACGGTAAACTCATACTCCGCCCTTATAAGCGGTTTGTCAATCTTGTGTTTGTGCCTGATCCATTTGATCATACTCTTGGTAAAAGGCTTTCCTGTTGCGCTTAATATACTTTGGCTGTTTAAAGCTTCCATAGTTTTGTTGTCATCTCCATGGAGTAAAGAAAGTTCACGGACCTGATCTACAATCTCCTTGGGATACCGGATTTTATCGGGTGCGCTTGGTGGAAGATCAACACTAAACTGCTGGGCCTGTCCTGTTTGCCAGCGCAAGTTTAACATCAGTTTTTTTTGGTCGGTATCTCTGGTCACAGTAATATCACTGATCAGCAGCCTGATGATACGCTTTTTATCCTTTATGTCAGTGGTTTTATCCCAGAGGTCGGGGATACTGGAAGCAAGGGAAATGATCTCCTTCTTTTTGGCAGCAGGGAATTCCTTTTCTTGCCTGCCAAGAAAATCCTGGTATTCCTTTTCTGCGGCAGCCAGTTTTTCCAGTTCCTGGTTCCAGCTTTTTTCAAGGGAGGCAGCAACGAGCCGGTTAGCCGGATCAACCTGTTCAAACCTGCGCTGGGCCAGATCAGCCTGATACTGGCATCGCTGGATATTCATCTCGCATTGCCTGTTCATGGAAGTATTCCGCTTTTCTATCTGGTTCAAAGCATGGATGGCAATGGATAAGTTGGAAGGAGTGAGAATGTCTACCACCATCTTTTCAATTACAGGATCAGCAACTATAGCCTTGAAGCTGAAACAGCTGGTATGGGTGAGTCCCTGCCTTTTTCTCCAGTTGCATTCATAGGTTGGTACACACTGTTTATTGGCGGTATACCGGATGGTCATTCTGCGGCCGCAGATACCACAGTACAATAACCCTTGTAATAAGGTCAATCCTTCTCTGGGAGGACCGCTTAGGGGATTTGTCGGGCTATTTGTTTTGTTTAGCTGAGATTGCTGCCTGTTGTTTTCAAAGTCCTGGAAAGAGATGTACGTGCAGTGATGGTCTTTGATCATTACAGGCCATTCCTCCATGGGAAGCAGGCGTTGTTTGGTAACAATCTCCCCCTGCGGGTTGATGATCTTGAAGCTTTTATAACGTCCCCAGGTATATACCCCTGCATAAAAAGGATTGCTTAAAACGGAAAGCACCCTTTCATAAGTGACCCTTCCCCATATCAGTTTGCCATTCCATCTGCCTCCGTATGATCTTTTGGGGAAGTTTATACTGTTTCTTCCAAAGTGCTGTACCACCGCATAGGCACTTTGTTTTTCTGTATAAAGATCAAATACCATTTGGACGACATGGCACACCTGTGCATCAGGATCAAAGGCTATATTGCCCAGGTCATCATGGACATAGCCAACAGGTAAAGGAAACTTCAGCTCACCTTTCTTCGCTTTGTTGATCTTTGCGCCATACAGGCGGGCCTTTATTAGATGAAGTTCTGCCTGCGACATGGTACCCTTCAATCCAAGCAGCAACTGATCGTTGAACTGTGCCGGGTCGTAGCAGCCATCCTGATCGATGATCAGAGTCTGGGTAAGGGAACAAAGTTCCAGTAAACGGTTCCAGTCGGCCGAACTTCTGGAAAGCCGTGAGGCTTCCAGTACAAATATGGCTCCGACTTTGCCCATGGATACTTCCGCTACCAAGGTTTTGAAGTCTTCCCGTCCGGCAGTATTGCTGCCCGAACGGCCAAGATCTCCATCCAGGATCTGGACCAGTGAAGGACTCCATCCATAATCGATGGCTTTTTGATTGAGGGCATATTGCCGCTCGGTGCTCTCCTGGTTGTGCATAACCTGGTACATGGTCGATTGCCTGAGGTAAACAAAGGCTGTTCTCTGCTGGTGATGAGATTGGATCTTGCTGTTCATGATCATTACTGTTTGAGATATATTGTAATTGAATACTTTCGTTAAAGAGACAATTCTGTAACAGATTGGCGAATAATATCCCCAGTTCTTCTATCTTATCCGATATATCAATGACCAGCTGACTCATCTTATCGCATTTTACAGTTCCTCACGCCGTTTGAGAAGCTCCCGGTTGATCATGCAGATCTGTTCAATTATTTCCTTGAACTGGTGGTAGTTGTAAACAAATACCTTTACCTGCATCACATATTCCAGCGGGATATAAACATTTTCAGGCTTCCGCTTGGGGAAGTTAACCGTCATGGAATATTTAGGTCCATGACCGGTGCCGGTAACACATTTACACCTCGGCTTTCCGCACTTTCTATAACTCACGATGACAGAGCCGCGCAGGATCTTGCCATCGAAAGCCGTCAGCTGATCGATTAGATGCTTTCTGTTCTCTCTGAGCTCATTGGTTGAAATAGTCATTACAAATCGGGTTACTTATTTAAGTAGCCCGAAAGTTATAATTAAAAATTAGAATATGAACTATTTGTGTGATTTTTTTACCATTTCGCAGAGTGTTAAGAGGGCTGTGGTAGAAATGTATTCATTCGGGTTTCCTGTTAAAGGAGGGTCTGATGAGAAATAATCTGTCCAGTCTGCCGGAACGCCGAAGCTGCCCCGTTCAGGTTCCTGAAGGGACAGGATCAGTCTGCCACCAAATTTTCGGGCTTTCAAGACCTGAAATTCATGGTTGTACTGCGGATGGAAAGGATGAGTTATCCTAACAGATCCCAACTCCTGATTGCGAAGGAGTGCAGTTAAGAAGGGGGTTGCCCACCATTCTCGACAGGGTAGCACAGCAAGTGGTAAGAGTGGAACTGGAGAAAATCGTTGAACCCATGTTCCATCCCAGCTCATTTGGTTATCGTCCTGGCAAGAGTGCCCACGATGCTGTTGAAC
>JBBAAF010000244.1:0-3189 GCA_041658425.1 Bacteroidales bacterium
TGGAAGACGGGTTATGGATATGGTATTATCCGAACAGCTCCCTGCGCAGGGAGGAAAATTATTTACGGGGCAAAGAAGATGGACTCTCCATAGAATATGATGAGAATAACATCGTTATAGCCAGAGGTGAGTTCATTGACGGTCTCGAAGAGGGTCCTTGGCTATACCAATCGGGCGACAATACTGAAAAGGGTTCCTTCAAGGCGGGATTGAAAGATGGGGTGTGGAAAGAGTTTTACGCGGATGGAACCCTGAAATTTGAAGGCAGCTATGTGCAGGGTTCGCCTAATGGAAAACATAAGCTGTATTATGAAAATGGTAAAATCAAGGAAGAACAATATTATCGCATGGGGCAAAAGGATAAAACCTGGTGGGTGTTTGATCCTGAAGGTAACGTGATGATATCGTATGTATATGCGAATGACGTTCTGATAAAAATCAACGGCATCCGGGTCAATCTGGAGACCGAAAATCAGGATTAATTTTCTAAAAAGGTTTAGTGTAAGTTTAAGATTGGGATATTTTTTCTAAATTTACACAAAGGTGTCTAAGGTTTAAAATGGAAAACAGTGTTAAAGCTATCATGCTGGTTGAGGATAATAAGCTAAATCAAAGGCTTATGGAATCCAGCCTGCGAAGGTTTGGTTTTCATATTGAACTGGCTGGCAATGGCTTGGAAGCTGTTGAAAAATATCAGGCTGATCCTCATAAATACTCCCTCATCATCATGGATATCATGATGCCTGTAATGGATGGGTTCGAAGCTACCCGTCAGATCAGGCTTTTCGAGCAGATCAATAATTTAAGAATCCCCATCATTGCCTTAACGGCCAATACTTTTAATGCTGATCGGGAACGATGTCTCTCTTATGGCATGGACGATTACCTTGCCAAACCTCTCAATATGGAATTACTGGCTCAATCGTTCCGGAGCCTTGGTATAATCAAATAATTTATGTCTGAACCCTACGATTTCAGGGATCCGATCAGCCAGGATGAGGATAAGGAAATTGAACGGCAATTAAGGCCGATCGAGTTTTCTGATTTTGCCGGCCAGGAAAAGGTTATTCACAACCTGCGGGTTTTTGTACAGGCCGCCTCCATGCGGGGTGAAGCACTGGATCATGTATTGCTGCACGGGCCTCCGGGCCTGGGAAAAACAACCCTGTCACACATCATTTCAAAAGAATTGCGGGTGGGGATGAAAATGACTTCCGGACCTGTGCTTGACAAGCCCGGCGATCTTGCCGGATTGCTTACCTCGCTCGAAAAGGGCGATGTGCTGTTTATTGATGAGATACACCGGTTGAGTCCGGTGGTTGAAGAGTACCTCTATTCGGCCATGGAGGATTACCGCATAGATATTATGATTGACCGCGGACCCGGGGCCCGGTCCATCCAGATCGATCTCAATCCTTTTACCCTGATTGGTGCTACTACCCGTTCGGGATTATTAACCAGTCCGTTGCGGGCCAGATTCGGTATTACCTGCTACCTGGAATACTATAACAAAGAGGTGCTCAATCATATTGTCAAACGATCAGCCTCCATATTGAACGTTAAAATTTCGGAAGAAGCTGCTATTGAAATTGCCACCCGGAGCCGCGGAACTCCGAGGATTGCTAACGCACTGTTACGCCGGATCCGGGATTTTGCCCAGGTAAAAAGCGATGGCCGTATCGACATTGATATTACCCGTCATGCCCTCAGCGCTCTCAACATCGATGCCAACGGGCTCGACGAAATGGATAACCGCATTCTCAATACACTGGTCAACAAATTTAGCGGCGGGCCGGTCGGACTGGGTACCATCGCGGTATCTGTAGGGGAAGAACCGGGTACCATCGAGGAGGTTTATGAACCATACCTGATCCAGGAAGGTTATCTGAAACGCACACCCAGGGGAAGGGAGGCCACAGAGAAGGCATATATCCATCTTGGAAAAGTCAGCGGTCAATCGCAAGTAAGATTATTCTGATTACAAATCTTTTATTTCATGAAACGTAAATATTTTTTGATGGCCACTCTGTTTATAGCCGGAGTCGCTGGAATCGCAGGATGGCTTCTAACCAGGCATCCGGACAGACCTCAACCGATAGAAATCACCTCCGAAAAATCTGATAATTATCTCAAACGTCTGGAGTGGATCAATGAAATGCACCGCACGGCTCCGGGAGTCGATTGGCGCGAAATGGATGAACAGACGCGTTTGGAAATGTATCAGGAACGCTTGCCCGCTCTGCAGGAGGCCGCCCGCGACGGTCGACAGAAAGGGGCCGGGATTGAAAGCATAGCCGATGGTACCCTCACCGGACAGTGGATCGAAAAAGGCAGTAACAACCTGGCCGGCCGCGTGCATTGCGTGGATATCGATTTTGCCAATAACCGCCTGTATGCCGCCTCCGATGGCGGCCAGATCTGGGTTGGAACCATCGACGGCCAGAACTGGGTATCTCTTTCCGATCCGTTTCGTATCGATAATATTCAGTTTATCAGGGCTTTTCCGAACAGTACGGGCACCACGCGCGTTTTGGCTTCGAACCTCCGGGTGAAGATGAATTATTCCGATGATATGGGTACCACCTGGTTATCCAGCGACGGACTTTCAGCCTATTATACTGGTTATGACCTCATCCGGTCGGTCAGCCAGGCGGATGGAACAATATATATTCTTGCCTATAAATCGGCTTATCTCTATCTGTTCAGATCCAAAGATCTTGGCAATCATTTTACCCGGATCATTAAAAGCGCCGGATCCAATAAATCCGATATCTGGACCAACCGGTTCGGGAACGATTCAGTATACATGGTCGACAGAAACCAGGTGTTCAGCCTGCAAGATTCGACCGCATGGACGAAAATTGCTGATGTGAACCTGGCCTTTGCGGTTAATGATGTCCAGCAGGTACAACTTGCCGGAAACACAATTTCATCGGTGACTAAGCTGTATATGATGTACCGCCTCGAAAAATGGTCCTACTTTTATGGATCCGGACCGGGTGCCAGCAACTGGACGTACCGGGGCAACCTGGAACAGGGGCCGTTTATGTCGAACAGTTTTGGGGCATCGCCTACCAGCCCTGATGTGATTGGATTCGGAGGGTTAAATGCCGATTACAGTACCGATGGGGGAGTTACCTGGAAAGAGGTGAACAGCTGGGGTGAATATTATGGTGATATGTTACATAA
>JBBAAF010000245.1:0-3084 GCA_041658425.1 Bacteroidales bacterium
TCAATACGCTTTAAAGTGGTTTACTGAGTTCCACCATCTCGATTATAGTTCACTGATTCAGTTGTTTAGCGCAATGTGCCTTTGCGCCCTGTATCAGCCTCTGTGCACACCTAGTTCTGCAGGCAGCGGACCGAGAAACCGTAACTCTTGGCGTCGTTGTCCCGGTCCACACCATCGAAAAGGTTCTCAGCCATACAAACTTGTGTCCCAATCCGATTCCATTTATAAATATGATTATCACGGGAATCCTTGAAGGTTCCGTCTTTGGAATTATGAAATGGATCTTTGCCGCATCCAACAATCAGAAGAGCAAAAATCATATATAAAAGGCTAATCTTTTTTTCATAGAGTTTGTTATTTTGGTAACAAATTAATTCGATTGTCAGTTGTCGGTTATCAGTTAGCTTCGCCCGAAGCGCCCCCTCTCCCGTAAGCGCAGTGAGCGCGGGAGAGGGGGAAGGGGGTGAGGTGGATTATCGGTTATCAGATGCAACTCGGTATAGCGTCATGGGGTCCCCGCCTTCGCGGGGACGACAATGCTCCGCGTTTGGATTTTGAAGTTTTGGGGGTTGGAGTTTATTTGTTTTTTTGGGGTTTGTTATTTGTTATTTGTGGAACTGCGCTGCCTCACTGCCTCAAACAGTATCACAGAGGCAGCTGCCGATACGTTTAATGATGCGATCTTTCCAAGCATCGGAATACGCACTTCCTGATCGCATAAAGCCAGGATATTCGGGCTGATACCATGGTCTTCGGCGCCGAGGATAAGCGCCATCGGGGATTTAAAATCGGCCTCGTAAAAGAGAACATCCGTTTTTTCAGTGGCTCCAGTGATTCTCAGACCGGCATTTTTAAGGTATTTGATGCTTCGGATCAGATCGGGGGTACGGCATACCGGAATAATGGCGAGTGCACCGGCTGAAGTTTTCATGGAATCGGGGTTAATCTGGGCGACCCCCTTTTCAGGAATAAGTATGGCATCGGCCCCGGCGGCTTCGGCTGAACGGGCTATGGCACCCAGGTTCCGGACATCCGTAATCCCGTCAAGAATAACGACCAGCGGATTCCTTCCATCCTCGAAAACCCGGGCAACTACCTCCTCAAAAGGCAGATAGGTGACGATAGAGGTAATAGCGATGATCCCCTGATGGTTCTTTTGAGTCATTCTGTTGAGTTTCTCAACCGGAACGTACTGAAATGGTATTCCGGATTGCCGGATCAGATGAAGGAGTGCATAAACTCCGTCACCCTGCAATCCTTTTTTGATCATTACTCTCTCGATGGTGCGTCCGGCTTCTATGGCCTCCTGAACAGGCCTCAGCCCGAAAATATAATCTTGTTGTTCCATTACATGCTAAATATTTTCCCTCGTCGCCAGGAATCAACTGCTTTGTTCCAGATGGGTCGGAATTCCTCTTTTCTTTTTAATTTAAAATCATATCCAATCCAATAATCATCAGTCAGATTGAATTCAAAGGTAATCTTCTCTCCGGTTTCGGAAGCCTCATAGTACCAGGTTTCCCGGGTTTCGGTTCTTTCGACCGCCAACGGAGGTCCCAGCAGCAAATAAATCATGCCCCGGTCGGTCTTCCATCCTTGCTTGCTGGAAGGGAAATAGAGATTGGCAAAAACCACACGGTTATAGTAAACCCGGATCAGATCGCGTGCATTGCCAAACGTTTTTCCTTTATCGAGCCAGAATTGATCTACAGTTCCTTTCAGATCAGGATTAGTTATCAGTTTCTGATATTCTTCATGCGTGGTAATATATTGCAAAGGCGGCAGCATATCTTCCGGTTGGGTAACCTGGGGATAGCGATCGCCAAACTGGGTCAGGCACAATCCCTTTGCTGGTTCCGGTTTAAAATGAAAAACATAGATGCCTTGTCCCCCAAGCTTATACAGCAGTTGTTCAGAATAGGCCATGTAAAAGGTTGAATCAGGCAAGGGAATATTATCGGGCTGTTCATCGAGCGAAAAAGGCGGAAGCGGCAAAATATTCCGTGGCGAAAAAACAGAGATATAAACACGCTCCGACTTGTCACTTTGCTTAATCAGCCGGAATGATTCACCCGGGTAAAAGAACTGCTCAAAAGCAACTTTATTCTCCGGATAACTCAGCACCAACCAATCCTGCTGATTCTCAGCCTGAAAACGATCAACCAGAACCCGTTCCCTTACTAAAGACTGACGGATCTGGTCCTCGAGAGTTATATCGAGGAGGTATGTCTTGCCCGGGGTGGTTGAAAGCTTAACCGATGCAATAATCTGGTCCGATACCGATTCCCGGTCGATCACAAATTGCTGAGTATCCCGTTGGGCAATCTCATTATTGGTCAGGGAACTGTAAAGGGTGTATATTACTCTAATTCGTGCCTGGCTTTTAACTTGCGGATTAGCCTGATTAAAAACAATTTCACTGGAGAGTAACTTAAAAAACAATACACTTTCTGATTCGGAGGAATGGTAGATTTTATATTGCGGATGCAGGATCGTCTTCCCCGGATTGTAAAGAAATAATTGCGATGAGGCCTTATTTGTCACCGGACGAAGAGAAAGGCAGGCAGTTAACAGAAAGATAGAAACGATAAGAAAAAACCCACACAACAACTTCATTGCCAATTATTTATCGGATTAATAGCTAACTGCAAATTAAAATAACGCGGGTCGCCAGATACGTCTTTATCAATCCATTCTGGCCATTCAGGATTTTCTGTATCTGAATTCAATTCTACTTCTGCAAGAATAAGCCCCTCATTATCACCCAGGAATTCATCAACCTCCCAATTGTAGCCCTTGTGCCTGATCACATAACGCCGTTTAATGATTAATGGGGTTCCGGCCAGTCGAATAATTTCCAAGCCATCATTCAACGGAACGTAATACTCAAATTCTTTGCGTGAGATCCCTTTAGATTCTCCCTTGATGGTGATCAAAGCCTTGCTGTCTGTGATACGGATACGGACAGTGCATTTTGGATCTGTTGAAAGATAAGCCTGTTGAATAAAAATAGCATTCACAGGATAATGCAACACTTGCCAGAGTATTTTGTTGACGAGGTATTTACGTTCGATTTCCATTTTG
>JBBAAF010000246.1:0-3049 GCA_041658425.1 Bacteroidales bacterium
CATTCAGATCATTGCAGTGAAAATTAACGGAAAACCCTGGACCGTATTTGATGCGGCCGAACGATCTGTTACACTCCCTGGGGGCAAGGATTTAAAAATAGAAGTGACGCTTAGCGTGAATTCAGTTCTTCCTAAAACTTTGTAAAACCCATGTGTTATTGTCTTACCGTAAAAAAAGAAGACATTAATAGCTGATGAAACAAGTTATTTTAAAACAGGGCCGTGAGAAGTCAGTGAAACGCCTGCATCCGTGGATTTTCAGCGGTGCGATTCAAAAAGTTGCAGGCTCACCGGGGTTCGGGGAAACGGTGGAGATATTATCAGCAGGCGGACAATTTCTTGGACATGGTGCCTGGTCGCCTGAATCACAGATGTCAGTGAGGATGTGGTCCTTTACGGATACAGAGATCGGCCCTGATTTCTTCAGGAGAAAAATTGAAGAGGCGATAGCATTAAGGAAACCTCCTGTAATTAATGCAAATACCACAGGTATCAGGCTGATTCATTCTGAGTCCGATGGCCTTCCCGGGTTTGCGGTAGATCGTTATGGCGACTACCTGGTTTGCCAGATTTCCACGGCCGGTGCTGATTACTGGAAAGATACGCTGGTTGCAATTCTTCGCGAGGTGGTTCCCTGTAAAGGAATTTTTGAAAGATCCGACCTGTCCGTGCGTAAAAAAGAGGGGCTTGGTGAGTCTGTGGGGTTACTCTGGGGCGAGGAACCGCCGGAAGTGATCGAAATAAATGAAGAAGGCAGGAAATATGAAGTAAGCATCCAAACAGGACATAAAACCGGATTTTACCTGGATCAGCGCGATAACCGGTCGCTGGTCGGTTCCTGTTCAAAGGAACGGGATGTACTGGACTGTTTTAGTTATACCGGAGGTTTTGCCGTAGCTGCTTTAACCGGCGGGGCCCGGCACGTAACTTTACTCGATTCATCCGGACCGGCCCTTGCCCAGGCTGATTTGAATATCAGGTTAAATGGCATATCTGAAGATAAATTTACATTGATGGAAGTCGATGTATTTCACGCTCTCAGAAAATTCAGGACTGATATCCGCCTTTTTGACCTGATTATCCTGGATCCGCCAAAGTTTGTTGAGTCGCGCAACCAGGTTGACAAAGGGGCACGGGCTTATAAGGATATCAATATGATTGCCATGCAGTTACTGAAGCCTGGTGGCTTCTTGTTTACCTTTTCCTGCTCTGGCCATATGGAAGATCTTCTTTTCCAGAAGATTGTTGCCGATGCAGCCATTGACGCGGGCCGGGAAATGAAGATCCTCAGGTGGTTGTCGCAGGCACCGGATCATCCGGTCATCACCAGTTTTCCTGAGGGTAAATATCTCAAGGGGCTTATGGTTATGGCAACCTAGTGAGGGTCAATCGATTTCTCTGTATTCGATGGATTTATGAATTACTTGATTCCTGGTTTTGTATCTGTCTCAATAATCAGTGAACCTCCCTTTATCAAATCATCAAAATGAATCAGTGGTTTTTCAAGTTTCCGGCCATTCAGAAAAGCCGACCTGATATAGAATGATTCATCAGAAAGGTTCCGGGTTTCAATAGTAAACGTTTTTCCTCCATAATACCGGGCATCAAGCCGAATGGTGATTTTATCAAACAATGGGGTACTGAGATCGAAAACCGGATCGGTTGAAGTCCTTCCGTCCGGTCGAGGGCATGAGCAGCAAAACGGTAAGGCCTGGATTTCTCAAAACCTTCCTGAAGACGTTGATTGAATGTGTCTATCCCCATACTCTCAATCAGGCCGGGGCTACATCGTAAGGGACATAACCGAGCTTTATATAGGAGTCCTGAAAAAGGTTACCGGCCGGACCTGAATAGGGTTCCAGCCATTTACCCTGGTTATCAACGGTATGCTTGATGGCCTGATACACCAATTCCGGATCGTAATTCCGGATGCCTTTTTGATAAGCCCCCACCATCAGGGCAATTTCATGGGAAACATCCATGATACCTGACATCTCCAGCCCGGTTGGTCCGTTGGAGGTCCAGCCGGTGCTTTTATACAGTTCAAGCTGGGTTATCACCCAATTATTGAGGATATCAGGAGTTATCAAAGCCCACAGATTATTCAGGTTCCAGAAAGAGTTCCAGAAGGCATCCCCTCCGTAGATGGAAGTACCCTGAGGCAGTTGCCTGATCTCCTCCTTTGGATCACGATATCGACCGTCGGTATCGTTCCAGGTCTGCTTGGCACAGAAGCTGCGGTACAGGTTGGTGTAAAACTTCCGGTGGTTTTCCTCCGTACCGCCTTCGACGGTGATGGTCGAAAACAGTTTGTTCCACTGGCTGCGCGCATTGGCAGCAGCAGCGTCAAAATCCCATCGGAAAGGATCCATCTCAACTTTGAGGTTTCGACGGGCTCCATCCAGGTCGACTAATGACAACCCGGTCTGTACAAGAATGTCCTCTCCCTTTTTCCCCTTCCAGGTGATGAAAGCACCGGCTTCGTCTTTCCCGTCAATTTGGGTCACGGCATTATAAGTACCTGCAGAATTCCAGCCGTTGAAAGAGCTGAATGGCTTGTTGAATCGTATGGCAAAAAAAACCGTGTACTGGTTCCATGATGAAACATGGCATTGGGCAAAACCTTCAATAATGGTGTCACTAACCTGCCTGATCATCGCGGAATCGAGCTTGAAATTATATTCCGACGGGAAGGCCAGATCTATCAGAATCCGGTAGTCGTAATCCTTTGCAGCGGTAAACCGGAGAAAGCCGCAACGCGTAGTGGCGGTCATTTCGGCCTTCATATAGGCATCATGTAAATCCACCGAATAATAACCGGGAGTAGCCACTTCAGTCTGTTTAAGGATCCGCGAATGATAACCCGACTGGGCCCCGCGGTAGGGACTGTCAACAGCTCCATCTTTCACCGTCAGGTCCTGTGCCGAAGGCATGATCATCAATCCACCCATGGTCCAGGCATGAAGATGGCTGAAGCCAGTGACGTTGCCGATCGAATATTCATAACCTCCCATCCAACCACCTGACTGGTTATCCGGTCCAAGCTGAA
>JBBAAF010000247.1:0-3020 GCA_041658425.1 Bacteroidales bacterium
CCCCATTAAAGGCAATATTGTGTATTCCGCTGATGTTGACCAGTGTTCCGGGATGTTGACCACCCCTCTGTAAGGCAATTTGCTCTGCCTGAAAGGCAGCATTTTCAAAGGCCTGTGAAGGCTTTTTTTGTAAAGGTAATAGTTTTATTTATACGGTGATTTTTCTCATGGAGTCACCCGTTATTTCTATTCTGTGAGCCTTATGGACCAGTCTGTCCAGGATCGCATCGGCAATAGTACTTTCCCCGATCACTTCATACCAGCAACTTACCGGAAGCTGAGAACTGATCATGGTGGATTTTCTTCCGTGCCGGTCCTCTATGATTTCCATCAGCGCGTTGCGCTGATAACTGTCCATCGGGGCAAGACCGAAATCATCCAGCAGCAGCAGATCCTGCCGTTCTATTTTACTTATTTCCTTATGATAGGATCCGTCACCTTTGGCCATCTTTAAGCGTGAAAAGAGCCTTTGGGTATTAAAGTAGAGCACCTTATATCCCTGGTTACATGCCTGATGACCGAGCGCTGAGGCAATAAAGCTTTTACCAACCCCAGAGGGCCCGGTTATCAGCACATCCTCTTTTCTTTTAACAAAGCTGACTTCGGCCAGCCGCATGATCAGGGTTTTATCCAGATTCCGGTTTTTAGTAAAGTCCAGTTCGGGAATACTGGCCTGATACCGGAACCGGGCGTTCTTCAGGTTGCGGTCGGACTTTCGGGCTTCCCGTTCTTCCCATTCCGATTGAATGAGCTGGCTGACCACCTCATCATTGGTCAGCAGGTGTTGTTGTCCTGCTTCCAGTAAAGTCTGATAAGCCTGCTGCATACCGTAGAGCTTCATCTGGTTCATTTTCTGTTTGATTACTTCTTGCATAATTTGGATGGATATAGTGAATAAAATGATTATTGAAAGCTGTCTTTCCCCCTGATATTCTGGTGAAAAGGCAAGGTGGTTTGAGCTGTATCCTGATCACTATCCAGCAGCCTGTCCAGCCCGCCTTCAATGATCTTTTTAATGGCTTTGTAATGGAAGATCCGGTAATAAGTGGCCCGTCCAATCGCTTTGATCAGCCGTTCCCTTCCTACTTTCTTTTCCATGGAGAGAATACCCAGACAACTGCGGTAGGCCTGCTCGGGATAGCTTTTCTGGTTTAAGATAGCCTCTATATAGGCCTTCACCTCCGGGCTGATCCGCTCAGCCCAGGCGATAAATTTCTCCGGTGTCCACTCACTGACGAACCGGTGCGAGGAAGGAAGGTGATCGGCCTGGGTGGTATAACCGAAAGGCTTCAATCCTTTGAGATGATAAGCGATCCTATCCTGGTTTAAAAAGATATGTACTTCCTGCAGGGTATGGATCAGTTTGACTTCTTTTCCGATATACCGGTAAGGAACACTGTAGTAGTGCTTCTCCAACTGTACATGACAGTTTTTCATCACCTTAGCCGTTCTGTAGTGTTTGACCAGATAACGATCTGTGGGAAGAGTGGTAAGCTGTGTCGCCTCATCCAGGGCAAACTTCTCCCTTCGGCTGATCGGTTCTTTCTGGAAACACTGGTTATTGTGTATCTCCAGAAGTTCTCCAATGGCAGCATTGAGTTCACGGATATGGAAAAACGGTCGGTCGCGTAAAGGAGCAAAGATGCGGCTGTAAACAATGTTGACCATATTCTCTACCAGTGCCTTATCTCTTGGCTTCCGGCTCCGTGCGGGGTAAACAGTAGTCCCGTAATGATTGGCAAAGTCCAGTAGGGTTTCGTTGATCTCAGGTTCGTACTTATCGGTCTTGGTTACAGCAGATTTCAGGTTGTCAGGAACCAGTGCTTTGGGTACACCACCGAAATACCACAGGGCATTTTCGATAACCTTAAGAAATACTTCTTTTCGCTGGCTGGCTACAGCCTCGACATAGGTCAACCCGCTATATCCCAGCACAGCCACAAAGACTTCCATCTCCTGGATTTCCCCGGTGGAAGGATCCACAATACTGAGCTTCTTACCGGTGAAGTCAATAAATACTTTATCGCCCGGGGTATGGTCGAAATGTGCGGTTGCCGCGTAACGATCTTCCCATTGCCGGAAATAATCACAAAACTGACTATAAGCATACCCATCAGGAAAGCGTGCTTTGTACTCCCCCCAGAGGATCCACCGGGTTACACCCACCCGTTTAAGCTCCTTTTCCATACCAGGAAATAAGCTTTCAAGATCCTGGTAACGGTACTGGCTCACTACGGCAGGCTCTGAAAAAAGCTTCTCCAGTTCATGATCTTCCATGGCAGTAAGGGCTGCCGGATCCAGCCCGCGCTGCTCGGCCAGGCGGGCATACTTCTTTACGGTGTTGCGGGAACAACCCAGCGAACGGGCGATAGTCTCATAAGCGGTACCCTGCAATCTGAGTAAAAAGATCTGTTTTAGTTTGATCATACTGATAGTTTCTCCTGCCATCTCTTTTGCGGTTTAATCCGCAAAGAACCTTTAAAAAGAAACTACCGGGGGTCAATATGCCGGAACGGCATACTGACCAGTTAAAAAGGGCGAAAAAGATGACATTCCGACATGTTGACCAGTGTTAACTCGCTTAACTACAGTCATTTAATTGAAACAAGCATCATTTTACTGGTCAGCATCAGTGGAATCACTGGTCAAGATGCTCCGGAATACGCAAATTAAGAGTCGAGAATATAATCATTACTACTACAATTTCAATTTCCCCCTAAAATTACTGAGGAGGATTCCTGAATTTAAAATGGGGAGGGACTGATGCAGGACCAACCCCCATCGATAACAAGACATTGACCGGTGATCTGTTTTGCTTTCTCTGATACCAGAAAGAGAGCAGCATTGGCAACATCTGTAGTTGTACCCGGTCGCCCCATGGGTGTTAATTTTGACCAAACGGTCTCATAATCAGGATCATTCGTTGTTCTTTCTGTTATGGTGGCCCCGGGAGCAATGGTATTTACGTTAATTTTATATGCAGAGAGTTCGATAACCAGGTTTCTTGCGAGCATATCCAG
>JBBAAF010000248.1:0-2978 GCA_041658425.1 Bacteroidales bacterium
CAATAATGAGGTACATGCCCAGTTCATGCGTTCTCTTTACCAGAGCTTTAAAATCATCCATGGTGCCGAATTCCGGATTAATACCTTTGTAATCCTTTACGCTGTAATAGGAACCAAGTGGCCCTTTCCGGTTGATCACCCCGATTGGATTAATTGGCATAAGCCAGAGGATATCCACACCAAGTTCTTTCAGCCTTGGAAGTTTTTCCGAAAAGGCATTAAAGGTTCCTTCGGGGGTATATTGGCGAACATTCACCTCATACATGACTGCCGATTTAATCCAATCCGGATGCACCACGGAGGTAAATGGACCCTGCTGCACAGGGGCGACCTGTTTGGTACTGCAGGATGTGCTGATTACCAATAAGATCAATAGAATGGAAGCAAATGATGTCCTTTTCATAATCAATGAGTTTTAGTTCGACTACAGGTATCAACGAGAGAATAAAAATAGTCTTATTTTGGAAAGCCTGAAAAATGAAAAAGCAGGAGCCGGCTAAAGAGACCAAACAATAATTATAAATCGAGAATGACCTTGCCTTTTTTAGGCACGGCCCGATAAATAGCTTCGGCATCCTTATAATTGATCACCAGTTTAAGGCTTGGGTGGTAGGATGCCGGAGTTTTCTTTATAATGCTATTCGTAACATCTTTGATAAACTGGTACCGCTCGTCGAATTCAAACCAGAACTTTGGCCAGAATTGCGGAATAGAATCAGGCATCTGACCGGTAAACTGAACCTTAATGCCATGATCCAGGTATAAACGATAGATAACCGGATCTGGCAGCGGGGTGGTTACTACCTTGTCTTTTTGTTCCTTTGTTGTATTCTTGTTGGTTTCTTTCGGGGCATCCGCCGGAGTGATCGGAGGGGCAATAATTTCTTTAAACCTGTCCTTGAAAATGGTTGATTCATCCTTCTGAATGATCAGCGGAGTGTGAAACATCAGGTATTTCTCTGCCGGGCTGAGGTTTTTCAGAAAATGACTGATTTTATAATCCAGGATCGGAGTTTGGCTCAACACGATTCCCTGGATTTCAAGGTACACCATCTTATCTTTTAAACTGATCCTGAGGCCAATCGAATCGTCGTTTGACATCGCCAGACGGGCATCCAGATTGGTCCTTTTCTCTAATAATTCGTCAGGATAGGTCAGTACTGTCTTGTTTTTTCCAAGGTCTGCTGTTTCCTTGCTGAATTCCTCAAGATATTTCTTGGGTGCTTTTAAGGCACCCAGGTACAAAACTGTTAAAGCTCCCAGAATCAATACACTAAGGATCAGGGCTATTATTTTTAGTATTTTCAAGGTTGAGCTATTAATAGATTATCACTTTTGAACCCACCGGCAATGTCAGATAGACAGCCTCAATATCCTCATCCAGCAATCTGATGCAACCATGAGTGACCGATTGTCCCATAAACCGTTTCCAGATAGTGCCATGAACCATATAACCATCGCCGATTTCCAGTTTATAAGGTCCTAATGTAAATTCATCAAACCTGGATGGATCTCCAGGCGGAGGGATTGGTTCTCCTTCTTCCAGAAAAGCCCAGTCGGGTTTTGCCCAAACCGGATCCTTCTGTTTGTGCAGGACCTTGTGAACTCCCCTGGGAGTTTTAAACCTGAATTCCTTTTTGCCGGCAATTAACTTTTCATTTTTACCGGTTGAGCAGGGGCCCTGACGGATCAGTTTATTATCTGCATAGAGGTAAAACTTGTTCTCTGTCGTATTGACTATCAGATAGGGGCCCTGATTGGTAAGCTTATCAACTTTCTTTTCCAGAGCTGCAATGTCTTTATTAATCTTGGGGATATCGGCTGCCTCAGTCTGGTTCTGATTCAAGTTGTGGTTTTTCGTTTCTTTGGCAAGGGTTACTTCAGGTCCGTTTGGGATGACAAAAAAGAGGATATAAAGGCTGAATGCGATAAAGGCAACAAGGCCCAAAAAGCTTAGAAACGAGTAAAGGATTATCTTCCAGATGCTTCTGCGTGGTTTCTGCGGTTCGAGGAATGGCGGAGTTTCAGGCACATCAAGCAGGTAATCAGTTATTGTCATGGTTTCGGATTTTTAATTATCTCAAACAACGGTTGCAATGATCCCAGGATTGTTACCGGACAGCCGACCGGAACAATCCGGAAGAGTGATTCCATATCGTCATCTGCAAAGGCAATACAGCCATCAGTCCAATTGACTCCTTTACCACCACCCCCATGGATCTCAATAAGTCCGCCGATTCTGGCATATCTGGGAAGTGTCTTTGCCCTGATCTCACTATGAAATCGTTGCTTATCTTCATCATTTGGGTAATTTAATAAAAGAGCTTTGAAATATTTGGTTTGACGGCCATCTTTTTTCTTCGTAACCTTATATTTCCCCTCGGGTGTTGCCTTATCACCCGAATAGCGCTTGTTCCCAATCCAATTCTTACCCAATTCAACATGGTAAGTTGCTTTTAGCTGACCCGACAGAAAAAGGAAGCTTTTACCGGCGAATTTATCAACAATTATGGCGTATGATTGGTTCCGGGCGGATTCTCTGATAGTTTGATCATACCATCTTTTCCACATCGGCAGGTTTGCAAAATAGCCATCCAGGAGTGTTTTTGTGTGATGGGCAACCTCCGAGAGATCTGATTTTGCTAACTCGAGCTTAATACGGCATTCCTTGAAATTCTTTTGTTCCATGTTAAGCTCAGCCTCTTTCAACAGAATCGCGCCTCTTGAATATTTTTTATGGATGGTTGTTGGAAGGGGCAGGCGGCTGTAAAGTTGTTTGATCTGGGCGGTATCCCGCTTGACCGCCGCAAGATCCCGTTCCAGGGAATTAATAAAATCGGTGGTAGTCTGATTGGCGATTTTCTGGCTTACGAGTGCCTGTTGTTCTGACCGGATTGCTAATGTTCTGGATTTTGTGTAATTGCGACTTAGTATAAATCGTTCATTCTCAGTTTTCCAATAGAGCATAGCCGAATCGT
>JBBAAF010000249.1:0-2914 GCA_041658425.1 Bacteroidales bacterium
GGTAGCCCGGACCTTAAAAAGAGTGGAGCTCGATCCTGTTGCCAGAAAAAATCTGATTACACCTTTTCCTGTATTGCCCGCTGAGCTGCAGGGTGCTCTCGATTGTCCCGATTTTCGGGAGGAAACTTTTATGGAAAAAGTCATGGCGCTTTTCGGGAAGGATAAGAAGGTTTACGAAAAGGACAAAACCCAGGTTAAACCTGATTCTCAAAAAGTTAAGAAAGAAAGAAAATCCATCTTTGATATTTTCCGAAGAAAAAAGAAAACAGAAATTCCATGATTGGTTTTTTCTACCTGATCACCTCAAATTTCCTTACGATTTTATTTCGTCCGTCCGATACCATGATAAAATGATTTCCGCTTGGCATGGTACCGGCATCAAACTGGTAATAATACTCGCCATTCAGGTTTGTTGGTGTTGAGGATAAGTCTTTCTCCAACTGGCCATTGATGCTGAACACATAGACCAAGACAGGATTGGTACCAAAAGAGCTGAGCTTAACCGTGCCTGTTGATGTCACCGGGTTTGGATACACTGAAACAGATAATTGATCTGCCGGCAACTCATTTATTCCGGCGGATGGAGCGATGACCACCCTGCCTTTCATCCCAAAAGACACGTGCGCCGAGCAAACAAAATAAACGGTATCTGCCGTAGTTATCGTAAAGGTGTAATTGGCAGTTTTTGTTCCCCAACCTCCCGCTAAGGCAGCAGCTCCGTCGTTGTTCCAGGTGGCTTTGCTTACCTGAACAAGTGGATGTCCGCTAGTGGCATTAATGGTTATAGTATCCCCAATATGGGCAGATAAAAGCGCAGGTGAATAGATAAATCCGCTGATAGTGACCGTATGTTTCGTGGCATTAACCTGGAGGGTCAAAGCTGCAAAAACCGCTAAAAGAACAACCATTTTTTTCATGATTGCATTGTGTTGAATTTATGGTTAAACACAATAGAGAGAGGAAAGTTTGGGACCTGAAAAGAAAAACTATAAGACTATAAGACAGAAAGACTTTAAGACCGGACACTCAGATATTACCATCTTCTCGTCTTACCGTCTTCTTGTCTTATAGTCTTCTCCTAGAACCTCTTCGTATACATATGGCAATAAGGTGTTCCGCCCGTTTTTTCATAATATTCCTGATGGTATTCCTCAGCGGGCCAGAAGGTAACGGCTGGACGGACCCGTGTAACTACCTTATATCCTTTTTGTTTCAGTAATCCGATTAGTTTTTCTGCTGTTGCTTTCTGATTCTCATCGGCATAGAAAACCTCACTCAGATACTGCGGACCAAGATCCGGTCCCTGGCCATTAGTTTGCGTTGGATCATGAATTTCGAAAAACAGTTTAGCCATCGCTTCATAAGAAGTTTTTTGCGGATCATAGGTTACCTTGATGGCTTCAACATGGCCTGTTGTATGCGCGCATACTTCCTTGTATGTCGGATTGGCCTTGGTTCCACCGGTATAGCCCACTTCAGATTTCAGGACACCCGGTGCCTTATCAAAAAAGTGTTGAACACCCCAAAAACATCCGCCTGCAAAGATGGCGGGGGCATCGCACCATTTGCAGGTATAGGTTCCCTTCTCCTTGTTATCGGTATACTTGCCGATAAACGGCCGCTCCGTTCCCTTATTAATAAGCACCCGTTTCTCCTCAGCAGTCAATTCGTTCCGATGACTAGCCGACTGGCCGTGAACATTTAACATCGCACTCATTATTAACAACATGAATAATAATAACTTTTTCATAAAAACCACAAATTTCAGAATCCAAAATCGAAGCGTTGTCATCCCGGCGAAGGCCGGGATCCCGTCACGCTGTACGAAAGCTGGCCGTCGCACTTGTCATCCCCGCGAAAGCGGGGACCCCGTCACGCTGTACGAAGCCTCCTTGTCATCCCCGCGAAGGCCGGGATCCCGTCACGCTGTACGAAGCCTCCTTGTCATCCCGGCGAAGGCCGGGACCCCGTCACGCTACACGCAGTCCCGCAGGGACCTCTTTGCATAAAACGACTTTGCCTGAAAATTGTTTATCTTTTACCCGTAAAACCTGACCTATAGGTGCCATTCACCTTGATCAGATTATCAAACCAATAGAAATGCCATGAAGACGAACGTTAAGGAAGTTAAGGACGTTAAGGACGTGAAGAACGTGAAAAACGTGAAGAACGTGAAGAACGTGAAGAACGTGAAGAACGAGAAGATCGTTAAGGAGGTTAAGGGAGTTTTGATTGTTTTGGTTGTTATGATTGTTGGGGGGTTAGCTGGCTGCAAGACTCCGGCTAGTGATAAGGGGGTGGTTTCGGATAAACCTGAATATGCTATTGCGATTCATGGCGGCGCCGGAGTAATTCTGAGGGAGAACCTTTCGGAAGAGATGGAGAAGGCATACCTGGCTATTCTGGATTCAGCGTTAACTGTTGGTGAACAGGTACTTGTTAAGGGCGGGACATCAATGGATGCTGTGGAAAGCGTAATACGTATCATGGAGGATTGTCCGTTGTTTAATGCCGGAAAAGGAGCTGTTTTCTCTCACGAGGGATATAATGAGCTTGACGCTGCCGTCATGGACGGATCCAACCTGATGGCCGGAGCAGTGGCTGGTGTCAGGAATGTGAAAAATCCGATCAGCCTTGCCTGCAAAGTGATGACAAATTCCAGTCATGTGATGCTTTCCGGTAAAGGAGCCACCGAGTTTGCACGCGAGCAGGGATTGGAGATCGTTGACAGCACCTACTTTTTTACCGAACGTCGGTGGTTGGATCTTCAGAAGGCGATTGAAAAAGCAAAGGAAAATAAGTTCGGTACTGTTGGCTGCGTGGCTCTGGATAAGGCCGGAAACCTGGCGGCCGGAACCTCTACCGGCGGCATGACAAACAAACGATGGAACCGCATAGGCGATACCCCGATCAT
>JBBAAF010000250.1:0-2902 GCA_041658425.1 Bacteroidales bacterium
TAAAGGTTTTTGGGGATAAGATCATTGTCTTCAAAAATCCGGATAAGAATAAACCTGAGCAAAATAACGTAGCTTATTTGTTTAACTAATTCTTCGGCAGCAATCGAATATTTGTCCGTTTCTTCACTTACGTTAATTTCCCGGATTATTTTATCAAGTTCATATTTCAATTGAATATGATGATTCAAATCCTTTGTCATTGGTGTCACCTGCTTACGAATGTTATCCTGAATCTTAGTAACCAATCCATAAACAAGCGTTTTAAGTAACTTTTTATCGGGAATTATCAGGTCTTCTTTTTTCCTGTTTTTTATTATTTCAACATATTCATCAGGTGTAATTTTTTCAAACCTGAAATTCTCGTAGTACCATTTAAAATTCTCAAAATCACGGGTTCCTTCCGCTTTATTATCAGAAACGTTTTTAATTAATTCAACCAGATTAATAGAGCGATCTTCAATGCGATTAACCCTGATTGTATCCTTGTCGTTTTGCCGCTCAAAAAATTCCAGACGATGTAAGTTGAATAATATTCCGTATTCATATCCTTTGAAGGATTCGAGGTATCGAACAATCTGTCTTACTGCTGACTTTTCATCACGGCTGCTGGTAATGTCAATCCCTGTTGACTTTGCATCAAGGATAAATTTATTGGTTTCGATGGTTATGAAATCAGGCTTATCTCCATCTTTGATTACCTGTTGAATAATATTAACCCCGGACCGGAAATCAAGTATTTTTAAAAGTTCGAGAAGGATGGGAGTAACTACGATATCTTCATCTCCCTTGTGTTCCCGCTCAAAATCCCTTAGCTTACAATACTCAAAGAAAGAAACTTTCTGACCTTTATTGTTTTGGAATCGCCCCTCGTTAAAAACGGAACATATTTTCTTTAAAATGGAATCGTAATTAATCATCTTTACTTTATTTCAAGGACTACATAAAAAGATACCTGTTGGAAGTGAAAAATAGAATGCAAAGGTATGTTTTTTTTTCGCATCACGCGTCACGCGTCACGTTTCACAATCAGTTCCCTTGGGTCGGATATTCTCCCGGTCACTGCGGCGGCGGCGGCAGTAAGCGGGCTGGCGAGGAGTGTTCGAGCACCGGGTCCCTGGCGGCCTTCGAAGTTGCGGTTGGAGGTGGAAATGCAGTATTTACCGGCCGGGATCTTATCGTCATTCATAGCCAGACAGGCCGAGCAACCGGGTTGCCTGAGTTCGAAGCCGGCATCGGTCAGTATCTTTTCGATACCTTCTGCACGTGCCTGTTGTTCAACCTGTTTTGAACCCGGCACTATCCAGACCGTTACATCTGTGGCTTTTTTACGGCCCTTCACCAGCGCAGCAAATTCACGAAGGTCCTCGATCCTGCCATTGGTGCAACTCCCCACAAACACGTAATCTATCTTCTTATCCAGCAATCTTTCACCACTCTTTAACCCCATATAATCAAGGGCCTTTTGATTGGTACCGGGAATTACTCCATTGATAGGGATTCCCGCACCCGGGTTGGTGCCCCAGGTAATCATCGGTGTGATATCCGAAGCATCGAACATCTCTTCGCGGTCAAATGTTGCATTTTCATCACTTTTTAATGATTTCCAATGGGTTACCGCCTCTACCCATTGTTCTCCGGCCGGGGAGAACTCCTTTCCGGCCAGATAATTAAAAGTTGTTTCATCGGGAGCAATGAGTCCGCCCCGTGCGCCCATTTCAATGGCCATATTGCAAACAGTCATGCGGCCTTCCACGCTCAATGACCGGATGGCCTCACCGTCAAATTCAACAAAAAAGCCGGTTCCTGCATCGGTTCCCAACCGGGATATAATATATAGAATCAGGTCTTTGGGTGTGACTCCGGTTGACAGTTGTCCGTTGACGGTTATCCGTAACGTTTTTGGTCGCTTTTGGAGCAAACACTGGCTGGCCATCACCATCTCCACCTCGCTGGTGCCAATACCAAAAGCGATGGTACCGAACGCTCCGTGTGTTGACGTATGGCTATCGCCGCAAACAATTGTCATTCCGGGCTGGGTAAGTCCGAGTTCAGGCCCTATCACATGAACGATTCCGTTCCGGGGGTGGTTCATGCCATACAGCGTAATTCCATGCTTATCACAATTCTCCTTCAGCCGGGCCACCTGCAGGGTGGATTCAGGCCCCATCAAGGGGTTAGACTGCCCGATGGTCGGAATGTTATGGTCCATCGTAGCGACGGCCTGTTCCGGACGGAAGAAGGGAAGACCGCGCCTTTCCAGTCCGGCAAAAGCTTGCGGGCTGGTAACCTCGTGCAGGAAATGCCGGTCAATATAAAAGACCGATGATCCATCTTCCAAAACTGAAACTTCGTGCTGATCCCAAAGCTTATCAAACAGGGTTTTACTCGTCATAACTACCTGTCATTTTATTCAATGCATCGATCAGGGCTTTCACTGACGCGGTGACTATATCCGTATCGGCAGAAAATCCATAAAAGATGCGGTTTCGTCCCTTTACTCTCACATGTACCTTGCCCACATCATCGCTTCCGCGCGTAATCGCCTGAATCAGAAACTCATCCAACTCAAATGGCTCATCAATCACCTTTGCAACAGCCTTGAAGGCAGCATCGAATGCGCCGTTTCCTTCGGCAGTAGCCGCCTTTTCCACGCCGTTAACCATGAGATGGACGGTTGCCATGGGCGTTGTCGACATCCCGGCCAGAACCTGAAGGAGCTTCAACGATACAAAGGTACCTGAGGTCTGATCTTTTCCAACCAGCAGGAGCAGATCGGAATCGGTTACCTGTTTGGATTTATCGGCCATCACGAGAAAACGGGTATACACTTCATCCAGGTTCCCGTTGGTATATCGATATCCAATACGGTCGAGGTGATGTTTCAGAGCTGCACGACCTGAGC
>JBBAAF010000251.1:0-2863 GCA_041658425.1 Bacteroidales bacterium
AAAATGCAGCGTTTTTCTGATATTCCTGAACTTGCGGGCACCAGCAGTCAACGATGCCGGAGAGGCTAACGGTCATGGTGGCTTCAAGTACCCTGAGATCGGGTTTCATCGATTTCAATAATGCCACCGTGGTTTTGTAACGATCAACATATTCATCGGTCGGTTCATCAAAAACACCCTGATACCACCTGAATTCCCAACCGTTCTTTTTCATCAGGGCAATGATCGGCCCGGCCATTGACCGGATAATTTTCTGACCCTCTTCTGAAACAGCCGGTATCTCTCTGCCATCTAAGGTTGGCACTGCTACCAGGAAAGCATCCGACGACCAGTCGCGGCGACGGGCAAATGGTGCGCCCTGAATGGTGGTCAGCCCTTCTGATAGAAATGTATCAATATATCGATCAAGCCGTTGCTCGTAAAATTCAGCGACGCTGCCATCCGGCTTGAATTTGAAAAAATCGCTCCAGATAAACCAAAATGTATTCTGACGGCCCCTGGCCATAAGTTGGGCATATTTCCGGAGCATGCCCCAGAACGGTTCCGACCAGATTTCAACATCATGGTCGTTGCAGATATTGCCCAAATTGAGCCAGTTGACATAATTGAGATGCGACTGGTTCACCGGTGGAATTTCTACGGGATACACGTTAACGGTAAAGGCCAGTTTTTTTACCTGTCCTTTTGAGCTGATATATATGGTAAACAATTGTTTACCTGTGGGGAAATCCTTTCCTATCGGGATTTCCATCCGTAAGGCCTGGGTTGAGGTTGCAGGAATATACCCGGTTTGAACAGGATCCATGGCTTCATAGATGCGGAACGGAGCCCTGCGGATGACATAGGGGTTGGTTTCGCCGCTGAACTTCTCCGTCCGGCTGTCGAGACCAGTGTTTTCGGTTACCGGAACATCAATCAGGAAGTACCAGTTTGCATAGAATTTATCTAAAATCCCTTTCCCTGTAAGTACGAACCGGATGGGTTCCAGAGGAATCAAATTGGTCATCAAAATATCCACACCTGCGATGCTTCCCCGGCAAACATCAACGGTATAAGAGGTTACTGCTTTTTCGATTTTTGTATCTGGATAAATCGGTGCCAGTTCATCAAACATCGATATTTTAAATCCTTCCGGATCTTTCGGTGCCGTGAATCCCATCAAAATAAGCAGGAGTAATCCTGTGATTAATTTTATCGTTCTCATGGTTTGTGTATTTCCGCAGTTGCAAACGCTCTTTCTCCACCTATCCACGTTTCCAATACTTTGGTCTTTGGTACTTTAAGCGGTTCAGCTTTCATGATATCTTCTTCCAGAACAACGAAATCGGCCATTTTGCCGGGTTCGATACTTCCGCGTTCATTTTCTTCAAAGCATGATTTTGCAGCCCAAATGGTCATCGCCTTTAAGCACTCCTCCCGCGATAATGCATTTTCCATCATCCAGCCGCCTGCTGGAAATCCGGATTGGTCCATCCGGGCAAATCCGGCAAAAAAACCGAAAAGCGGATTGATCCCCTCAACCGGAAAATCGGATCCGTTGGGGATCCATCCATTCTGCTCCATCAGCTGTTTATAGGCATAGGCACCTTTGATACGGACCGGTCCAACACGATCCCCGGCCCAATACATATCAGACGTGGCATGAGAAGTTTGAACCGAAGGAATAATATTGTATTCCCCAAAAATCTGGAAATCATCCGGATGGATGATCTGGGCATGTTCAATCCGCCAGCGTCGATCGTTTTTCGTTTTCAGAATATCTTTATAGATAGTAAGCATCAAACGGTTAGCGCTGTCTCCGATGCAATGTGTCTCTACCTGGTAACCGGCATCATAGCATTTCTGGCAGATGTCCTTCAGATATCCGGTTTCATTCACCTGTAAACCCGATTTTTCCGGTGCATCGGCATACGGCTCGAGCATCAAAGCTCCGCGTGAGCCCAGGGCGCCATCAGCAAATAATTTCACTGATCGTACATTTAGCCGGTCAGTTTTGTATATTCCTTTGGATATAAATTCTTTAAAATTCTCCTGAGTCGGAGCTAACATCGCGTAAACCCTCATTTTTAACAGGCCTTCTTTTTGCAGCCTGTCCATCAGTTTAACCGTACCCATGCCGAGCCCTGCATCTGCAACAGTGGTCAGGCCAACACCAAAACAGTTCTTCTGTGCCTGTAAAAGAGCGTCCGCCTCTTCCAACTCCACCATTTCGGGTATCAACCTGGCAACCAGATACATGGCATTATCCACCAGAACGCCGGTGACCCTCCCGCCTTCCTTAATAATTTCTCCCCCTTTGATGACAGTGTTCTGATCAACTCCTGCCAGTTTCAATGATGTAGTATTAACAACGGCAGCGTGACCATCGATCCGGGTCAGATAAACCGGTTTTTCCGGAAAGATCTTATCCAGATCCGAGCGATCAGGAAACTTTTTTACGGGCCAGTCATTTTGATCCCATCCGCGGCCTTGCACCCAGGTTGATGGATTTGACTTCTGATTTTCCACCAAACGATCACAAATCTCAGAAAAACTGGAAGTTCCTGCCAGATCCGCTTTCCGGAGGTTCCCGGCATAGCCTGCAAAATGACAATGGGCATCATAAAAACCCGGATAAACAGGCTTCCCTTCCAAATCATAGACTTTATCCGAATAGTACGATTTTTCGATATCCTGATTGGTTCCAACAGCCAAAAACTTCCCGTCTTTAACTGCAAAACTCTCTGCAATCCGGAAATTGGTGTCAACAGAATACACTACTGAGTTTTTAACAATGAAATCGGCAATTTCCTTCCTTTGGCAGGATTGATTTGCAACAGATGCCAATATAACTGCCATAATCATCAGGTTTTTCATTTTTCGG
>JBBAAF010000252.1:0-2838 GCA_041658425.1 Bacteroidales bacterium
ACCTGCAACCCCTCCTGTGGGGTCATGAAATGGGACAACGATTTCGGATTTTGAACGGGAATCACAGGCAATATGACCTTCAAATTGATGCACATCGGCTACAATAATCGTTTTATCTGATCGGATTCCGGCCCAACAAACGCCCTGATCTTTATTTAGTTCCATACAGGCAACTGGTCCCTGATAGGTGGCGACAATAAGCCGTTCATCCTTTAAAAGATAAAACCCGGTCCAGAAAAAATAGGGCATTTTGTGGTGTAAAACAGCACAAACCGTCGCCATCCTGGCTTGTCTGTCGGTGCATTTCTGCATCAATCCCGAAATTTGTTGATAGATACGTTCGTATCTGGCAGCTTTATTCATAGTGGCAAAAATAATTAAGATTTTTTTATGAAAAAATATTAAAAAACGATTCTTTCAAATCTGAAAAGAGGGAAGGCTAGAGCGATCAGGTTTTCAACGCTGGAGGCTTTGTGCGGGACGTTACGTTGTCAACCTGCAGATTTGCTCGAGTATTCATCAGATAATAATATCTGGAAAGAGAAACCGATCGATCTGATCGGTATCCTTAAGAACAAATCCAGTTAGAAAGATCAGGTGTATTAACAAGAAAGGCCGGTTGATCCGGCCTTTCTTGTGTTAAGAAGTTAATTCCTCCATAAGTAACTTGCCTTAAAGAAGAATCCCCTGATGGTTTCCAGATAATTCGAACCTGGCTGGTATTCACGACCGTTCCAGGCCATTTTTTCATAAAGCGATCCATATCCTATATGTACCACTGTGCCAGGAATATAGGTAAATGAAACAAGAAAGTCGGTCGACAGATCCTTCTCGTATGAATTATATTCCACTATGCCGCGTACAAAAAGTTTTGAGGTCAATTGAAAGGTGTTCCGGCTGCGAATGATCAGATAACTGAATTCCCTCACCGGGGTTTCAATTTGGTAAAAGTCGGAATAGTTTAAAATCAGATCAGATTGTAACTTTTTAAAAGGTTGAAAATTAATGCTTAAACTAGCAATTGTTCCCCAACCGGTATAGGGATCTTCAACATAGCGGGTCCGGTATCCGAATTGATATTGAGTCTGTATCCTGAGACTTTGAATCACTTGAGAACTGCCATTAAGATGAAAGGAATGTGTCCGGAAATGCTCGTTCAGGTAAACCTCATCGGATGGATTAAAAAAGAAACTGATTTGGGTGGAACGCTGACCGCTAACCGATAACCCCACCCCAAAATCACGCTCCCACAATCCCGAAAGGATATCCTGGTTCAGGAAACCGAAAAAATTGGGGGCAACCTTTCTGAAAAAACCCTTGTCGCGGTAAAAATTGTATGCCATGTCCACAGTCATATTGTTAATCCCTGATCTTAGCAGGAATCCGCTTTGAGTTTTAAAATTCCCGCCAATATGCTGTACTTGCAAATCTCCGGATAACCGATTGGTATTTTTGGAAATACTGACGGTTCCCATCCAGTCAGCCTCATTATCTGCTCCGGGGTTATTCACAGTACTTGAGCCTAATGCATTAAATTCCAGTGCAGTGGATGGAGTCAGACGCAATCGGCCATCAATTCCCGCAACCCGGTTGTAAATCCCGATCCCTTCCCTAGTGGTCACTATAGCACCTAAATAGGAATCATTATTAAATGAATGATGCAGCCTGCCGATGGCATAATTAATAAAGGTTTTTATGGAATCGCCGGCAGTGCCTTCGTATGGATCGTCGAGTGCATATAAAAAGCCAATCCGGTCATGATCGGTAATTTTTCCGGTAAGTTTGATTCCGGCCAGTGGGTTTATGATCTGACGTGTATGAAAAGCTTGCTGGAAGAACGCCATCTCACTCGTGGCAGCGATATTAAAAATACCTTTACCCTCCTGAAAAAAAGGCCGCTTTTCAGGGTAATATAGGGCATAGCGTTGATTTTCAGAAATCTGTCCGGCATCTGATTCTACCTGGCTGAAATCAGGGTTAATGGCCATGTCCAGAATCAGTTGGGAAGTTATCCCGACTGTCCCTGTTAGGCCGACAGACGGTTTATTTTCAGAAATGCCGAATATCCCGTTTTCGTGGGTTTGCTTAAATGAATAAGTCAGCGCCGGCAGCAGTTCAACAAGGGTATAATGCTTTATTCCTTTAAAAGAGTATCCCTTGGTCTGGGTTACAAAATTCATTCCCTGGTTAGGATTCAGGGCCGGATAAGTGGAATGCTGGGAGTACCTCTGGATCATTCTTTCAAAGATAAACCCCATGGTCACCGGATCTTTTCTCTGATACCGGAGGCTCTTGAAGGGAACCTTTATTTCAACCTGGTAACCATCAGACTGGATTGTACCCTTTGAATAAAACACATAATCGGCGCCGACATCTTCATTGTGCCCGGACGACCGGCCATCCTCCTGGATCCCGAGAGGATTGACATAGAGGTCGACCATACCTTGCCGGTCAAAAAAAGGATCCATGTTGATGCAAACCCAATCTTCTGTCTTGATCTGATCACGTGCCGATATGGTCGCTTTGATTTTATCCGGCTCGGGGTCTTTGCAGTCAAAACCGATATAGAAGTTCTCTTCATCGTAGGTGATCATAGCAGTGGTTGCAAAAACTGCCGGAGATCCAAAGTCAGGCATATAGGATTTGAATTCTGCATAGCGGGGCAGGGTTGTCCATACTTCATCGTCGAGCTTTCCATCGAGAACCGGTGGAATGGAGGTTTTTTGGACGACAACCGGATCCTGGCAGTAAAGAGCTGAAATGCCGAAGTTAAATCCCAGTACCAAGATTAAAAATCTCATTGGCAATGCAATAATTGTATAATTATATAAAAAAGAG
>JBBAAF010000253.1:0-2788 GCA_041658425.1 Bacteroidales bacterium
AATTATGGGTTTTTTGTGGCAGACTGGGATTTTATTGGATATTACGGACCATGCTGACCCCCCTCATCCGGTGAAATTGACAAAGTATTTTTCGGCTTTTTCTGTTTGTTTTTCATGACAGTCCGGCAGATACTGACCCCCTAAAGTTGAAAAAGAGGTGTAAAAATCCGGAGCATACTGACCCCCTTGTTGGCGGGGCGGGGTGCGAAACCGGAGCATGTTGACCCCCTCTTTGTCGATTTAACCCTCAGGTTTTGGTTTATTTAGAGGTTGAGAAACCACTAAAACGACAACCCAATGGCTGGAAAACCAAAACGCATGAGTCAGATCAAACAATTACTTCAGTTACACGAGCAGGGCCAGAGTATAAAATTTATTGCCCGCAGTTTGGGAATCAGCAAGAATACGGTGAAGAACTACCTTTCAAAAGTAGCTTCATTGCCATTGGCTGTCAAGGCTTTGCTGAATTTAGACGACCCGATCCTGGAGGGGATGTTCCATGCCGGAAATCCCGCTTACAAAGACGAACGCTACGAGCATTTTAAGTCCAAACTGGACTACTTTACCCAAGAACTAAGGAAAAGGGGAGTTACCCGCCACCTGCTTTGGGAGGAGTACCTTGAGGTGTATCCCGGAGGGTACGGCCACACGCAGTTTAACTTTCATTTGTCGCAAAATCTGATTGCCCGCAAGCCTTCCGGGGTGCTTCAACACAAACCGGGGGAGAAGCTCTATATAGACTTTGCCGGCGATCCGCTATCGTATGTTGACCCTGATACAGGAGAAGTTATACAATGCCAGGTTTTTGTGGCCTGCCTGCCGTATTCCGATTACAGTTTTGCCATTGCCGTCAGGAGCCAGAGTGTGGAAGATTTTCTGTATGCGCTGGGCTGCTGCCTTCAGGAGCTGGGCGGTGTACCCGAGGTGCTGGTTCCCGATAATATGAAGTCAGCCATCATAAAAGCCAGTCCCTATGAGCCGGATATTAACCGGGCACTGGACGACTTTGCCAATCATTACAATACCACCGTAATTCCCGCCCGAGCATACAAACCAAAAGATAAAGCCTTGGTAGAAAACGAAGTAGGAATAATCTATACCCGGGTATACGCTAAGTTACGCAACCAGCAGTTCTTTGGTTTGGCTCCGCTCAATGTCGGTATTAAAGGAAAAATCAAGGATCATAACCAGACCCGGATGCAACTAAAACCGTATTCCCGGGAAGAGAAGTTTTTGGCCGAGGAAAAACATTTGTTACAACCTCTGCCCGAACAACCCTTCCAACTGAAATACTATCGGGAGTTAACCGTGGCTAAAAACAATCACATTCTCCTGTACCCGGACAAGCATTATTATAGTGTTCCATACGTGCATATTGGGTCAAAGGTGAAGGTGATCTATACCAGGACCATGGTTCATATTTACGCTAAAGGTCAGCAGGTTGCAGTACACGTGCGGGATTACAAACAAGGAGAATATAGCAGTGTTAAAGAGCACCTGTGCTCTGCACACCAGCATTATAATGACCGCAGTCCGAGCTATTACCTGGACAAAGCCAAATCAAAATCTGCGGCGTTTTATCAACTCGTCGAGCTACTTTTTAAACAGAACCGCCATCCGGAACAACTGTACCGGACCTGCGACGGACTGATGAGCCTGCAGCGAAAAACCGAAGCGGATGTCTTTTCCAAGGCCTGCATGATGGCGATTGATTACCAGAACTACTCTTACCGGTTCGTCTCCAATATCCTAAAGAATAAAATGACCGACGAGCCGGCAGCAGCGCCGGCAAAACCATTGCCGGTTCATAAAAACATCAGAGGGAGAGACTATTATAAGCAATCAACGATTGATTTTTAACCATTTAATTTTAACTATTTATGATGCAAATTGAATCACAATTAAGCCGACTGCGGTTACACGGGATGGGACGCAGTTGGCAGGCTTTGCTGGAAACCCGAAGGCAAAACGAACTCACCCTGAGCGAAGGTCTGGAACTGTTGCTCCAGGCCGAAGAACAAGAACGGAACAATAATCGTTTTGAGCGCTTGCGCAAGAATGCCCGGTTCCGCTATCAGGCATCCATTGAAGAACTTAAACTGGACGCTTCCAGAGGGGTGGATAAAGGACTGATCATGACACTGGCAACAGGGGAATATCTTTCTAAAGGTGAGGCCATTCTGGTCACCGGTGCAACCGGTTGTGGAAAATCATTTTTTGTGTCTAGCCTGGGTCATCAAGCGTGTGCTCAAGGCTACAGGGTAGCGTATTACAACTTCCAGAAACTCCTGATGAAAACTAAAATAGCCAGGAAAGAAGGAACTATTTACAAATTTTTTGAAACTACCTCGAAGACCGATTTGCTGATCATCGACGATTTTGGACTCTCCCATTTGGACCAGCAACAGCAAATGGATCTGATGGAGATAATCGAGGACCGGCATGGAAAGTCATCGACCATCATTGCCAGTCAGTTACCAGTCGAAAGCTGGTATGATGTCATTGGTGAAGAAACCATTGCCGATGCCATAATGGACAGGTTGGTGCATACGGCATACAGAATTGAATTACGTGGAGAGAATTTAAGAAAAAATCGGTAAAATTGTCAGTCATTTGAGTTCTCTGAACCATCATCCCTGAGGGGGGTCAATATGACCGGACAAGGGGGTCAACATCACCGGAATATCCAACGTTACATATAAAGGTAAATCTCTCATATCTTTTGATATAGCGAATGCACAAGCATTCTTTTTTTCTGTTCTGCTTAATCCAGAATTATATGATCCTG
>JBBAAF010000254.1:0-2762 GCA_041658425.1 Bacteroidales bacterium
TAGGGTGGATTACCAGGCCAATAAAGGCAATTGTTACAGCTGCGCGAGATGTTTAGATTATTGTCCGGTTGAATAACTTTGGAACAAGAAACCACGGAGACACAGAGAACATAGAGAAACACGGAGATGATTACTCAACGATATATAAATGAAATTTCATACATAATAATTGGCTGTGCTATTGAAGTACACAAGCACCTGGGTCCAGGATTGCTCGAATCGGTTTATGAGGCCTGTTTGATTGATGAAATGAGTAGCGTTGGATTGTTTGTAAAATCACAAATATATGTTCCTGTGTACTATAAAGGAAAGGATTTGGGTGGAAGTTTAAAACTCGATCTACTCGTAAACGATATAATTATTGTGGAAGAGAAAGCGGTAGAACTGATGATTCCGCTGTATAAAGCACAACTTTTGTCCTATTTGAAACTTACTGGAAAACCAAAAGGATTGTTGATAAATTTTCATTGTCAAAATATTAAAGGACATTTAGTGTCACTTGTAACAGAAGAGTTCGCAAAGTTGCCTAAGGAATAATCTTCGTGGAACTCCGTGTTCTCTGTGCCTCTGTGGTGAGTATTTACAAATCAAAGAATGAAAGACCTTACAAAATCATAGCTAATGATGGAATGCAAAATACTCAGGATAACATAAAACTATTTGGAAGTCTGATAACAGCATCAGGCATTTTCTGTCTGGCTGTTGCGCTGCTCCTGCTGATCAATTACTGGCATATCAGACAAACCAAGCCACTCGAAACTGAAGCGCTCAAATCACTCGTTCAGCAATTTCAGGCTGACCCTGAAAGCGAGGCTCTGAAAAAAGAGATCAGGAGTCTCGACCTGCTTGCCCGTAAAGCCTTTTTCACCAGCCGGTGGCAGATTAAAACCGGTGCATTTCTGCTCCTTTTTGGCGCCATCGCTTTTGCTACCTTTCTGAGAATCTATCATACCATGAAAGCCCGGATCCTGGAGCCACTGATTGACGGAGTGGATTCTAAAATCACACGGATGCTTTCGCAGCGCTGGATACTCATCACCGGAGGCCTTTTGCTTGGATCGGCCCTCGTAGCCTCCTTTCTGACAACTGATTACCTGAAGATCTATGAAGAAACAGGAACGATCGTTCAAGCTCCAGCCGAGCCGGCAGTGAAGGTGGCGGTAGTGGACGCAGGAGAAGGGAAAGACAAAGGTTATGGGTTAGAGGTTAGGGGTTATGATTCGGTGGTGACCGATGCTCTTGTCACCCCGGCGAAGGCGGGGGCCTCTACGCCCTACTCCGAGGGTTTTCGTAATAATCACCCCTCCTTCCGCGGACCCTGGGGGCAGGGAATTTCCTATCATACAGGAATTCCGGTGGATTGGGACGGCCCCACGGGGAAAAATATCAAATGGAAGGTTGCACTTACGAAGAAGGGATATAATTCCCCGGTTATCTGGGGCGATAAACTTTTTATTGCCGGTGCTGATAATGAATCGGAGGTTGTGTACTGTTTTAACCGCCTGGACGGCAAATTACTCTGGGAGCAGGCAGCGAAGGATATTCCGGGTTCGCCCGCGGTACCGCCAAAAGTTACCGCAGATACCGGGCTATCGGCACCCAGCGTTACCACTGATGGCCAGCACGTTTATGCTATATTCGCCACTGGCGATGTCCTCGCTCTCGATCTGGAAGGAAAACGGATCTGGGCCAAAAACCTGGGCGTTCCGGATAACCATTATGGACACTCCTCGTCGCTGATCTGCTGGAAAGATAAAGTAATCATACAGTTCGACACCAATAAGGGCGGACGGCTGCTGGCTTTGAACAGCCTGACGGGCGAGATCAGCTGGGATACCCCCAGGAAATCGAAAATATCCTGGTCGTCCCCGATCATGGCCGAGATCGACGGAAAGCTCCAGATTATCACTACCTCATCTCCGACGGTTGCCGGATATGATTTCGATTCAGGGGCTCAATTCTGGGCCATTGATTGTTTATCCGGTGAAGTCGGACCCTCCGCCGCCTTTGCCGATGGTTTGGTTTATGCAGCAAATGAATATGCCAGGCTCGCAGCCATCAAGCCAGGACCCACACCGCAAATCGTTTGGGAATCTGATGAATACTTACCTGAAGCTGCCAGTCCGGCCGTTAGTGACGGATTGCTTTTCATCGCTACCAGTTACGGGATGTTTGTCTGCTATGACTCCAAAACAGGCAAGAAGCAGTGGGAAAAGGAGTACGGACAGGGATTTTACGGGTCACCAATGATAGCAGAAGGCAAAGTATATGTGATGGACCGCAGCGGTGCCATGCATATTTTCAAGGTCGACCGCACCCTCACCAGTTTGGGCGACCCCGTTCTCGGGGAGAAATCGGTGGTCACACCGGCGTTCGCAGACAAAGCGATATATCTGAAGGGAGAAAAGTCGCTGTTTTGTATAGAAACTATTCGGCAGCAAAAGAAATGATACAAAAACCACGGAGACACAGAGAACATAGAGAAACACAGAGAAGAGTTTGCGAAGTTGTCTAAAGACTAACCTCTGTGAATCTCCGTGTTCTCTGTGTCTCCGTGGTGAAAAGATCTATAGAGAGTGCATTAAGGTCGTGAGGATATAATGACGAATTTTAAAACAGATATTTCATCCATTATCTTGCTGACCGGCACTGGCCGGGCAGCGGTTATTCCCATATTACAGGCGATCCAGAAGAAGTTTATTTTTCTTCCGGAGGAGGCATTGCGGGAGGTATGTGCGCAAACGGAGATAACCCCCGAACAG
>JBBAAF010000255.1:0-2753 GCA_041658425.1 Bacteroidales bacterium
ATCTGATCGATTTTAATGCAAAATTCTCTACCGGCCATGTTAAGGTGATGACCAAGGCTTACGCAGAGCGGGTGGAGCAAACGCCAAATGATCTGGCATTGATTCAAACCGGTAAGCTGACAGAAACCCTGCAAAAAGAGTTTCCGGAAATGGAATGGATTCAGCGGATACGGTTCGGCGGGTTAATCGATGCCCCGGATGCACAGGGCGAAACCCGCTCTCAGGGGCCAGCCATCGGGTGGGGGATCGACCTTCTATCTGCAAATTCAACAGAAGCACAACGGCTTAATATTCCAAAGTCAATAATCAAGGGACATATTCCGAACCAGTCTGGAGAAGTTCTTGTCAGTGAGCAGTTTGCGGAAAAACTGAAAGTGATACCAGGCGATCAGATAACTTTACTGGGTTCAACGATGTTCGGAAGCATGACGGTTTATAATTTTAAAGTGGCCGGTACCGTGAAATTCGGCAGTGGCATTCTCGATCGGGGGGCAATCATTGCAGACATCCATGATGTTCAACTGGCCCTGGATATGCCTGATGCCGCGAGCGAAATTCTCGGATACTTTAAAACCAATGTGTACGATAAGGAGCTGGCCGCTGCAGAGGTTACCAGATTCATGGCATCATCCGATCCTGCCGATCCTTATAGTCCGGTTATGGTCAGCCTGCGCGATCAGAATGGTCTCAGCAGCATGGTTGATTATATGGATTTAGTATCAGCAATCGTCATTTCTATTTTTGTGATGGCCATGTCGCTGGTGCTATGGAACGCCGGACTGCTGGGAGGATTGAGGCGATATGGCGAAGTGGGTGTGCGCCTGGCTATGGGTGAATCGAAAGGACACGTTTACCGGTCGCTTATATCGGAATCCATTCTGATCGGACTTGTCGGATCGCTTATCGGATCAGCAATCGGACTATCCCTCTCGTTCTGGATTCAGAAACATGGCATCGATGTGTCTGGTTTATTACAAAATGCCTCCATGATGCTCCCGGCTGTTTTCCGTACGGAAATTACCCTGCCTGCCTTTTATGTTGGATTTGTCCCTGGCCTTTTCGCAACCGTCATAGGAACGTCGCTTGCAGGCATCGGAATCTATAAACGCAAAACTGCTCAACTGTTTAAGGAACTCGAATAATGAAAAGAATACTGATATCTCTGGTGTTTCTGCCAGGCCTATTATTTGGACAGAACCCATCGGCCAATCGGATTCTCGAACAGATCGACCGGAATATGGCATCAAAAAGCCGGGTTCTCACCGCAACCATGATCGTTCATGCACAGCGCGGAGAGCGAACCATGGAAATGAAGGTCTGGTCAGAAGGAGACAAGAAATCCTTTACAGAATACCTGTCGCCGGCCCGCGAAAAAGGCACCAAAATGCTCAAACTGGATGACCAGCTCTGGATGTTCTCGCCTTCAGCCGATCGTATCATACAGATTTCCGGACACATGCTCCGCCAATCGGTTATGGGATCGGATCTTTCCTATGAAGATGTGATGGACGACCGCAAACTGACTGATATTTATGATGCGGCAGTGATCGGTCCGGACAATATCGATGGCCGAGCCTGCTGGGTACTCGAGCTAAGGGCCAAAACCGACGACGCAGCCTATTACATGCGAAAGATGTGGATCGATCAGGAGAGAAATATCCCGATGAAAGAAGAATGGTATGCGAAAGCCGGCAAACTCCTTAAACAGACAACCTTAAGCGAGGTAAAGAAGATTGATGGCCGCTGGTTTCCAACAAAAATGACTTACAAGGATATGCTGAAGACCGGGGCCGGTACGGAGTTTATTATTAATGACATACAGTTTGACGCGACGATACCGGAGTCGGTGTTCAGCAAAGCGGCATTGCGTTGAAAAGTGACGAGTGACAAGTTGAGTAGAGAAGCCGACCTTCATGATACTTGGATCTTCAACTTCGGAATTCGGAATTCTAAATTCGAATCTCAACCGTCACTCGTCACTTGTCACTCGTCACAAATATTTGTATCTTTTGCGCAACTAAAACCTGTATTATGAAAAAGATACTGATTATCCTGGGCGTTATTCTTGGCGTTGTGGTCGTTGGTGGATTGATTTTTATTGGTCGGTTTAAAACCAGCGCCTTGCCTGATTATAACAAAGATGTAAAACTATCCGGACTCACTGCCGAGGTAACTGTGATCAGGGATTCATTCGCGATCCCCCATATTTATGCTGAGAATGAGCATGATCTGTATCTGGCAGTGGGTTATTCAATGGCTCAGGACAGGCTCTGGCAGATGGATCTGCTAAGGCGGCTTACGCAAGGGCGGCTGGCAGAGATTTTTGGCGAAAAACTGGTTGATGCGGATATGCTTTTCCGCTCCCTTCGCTTTACCGAGAAATCGAGAAGAATTTTTAACAAGGCAGATGCAAACATGCGTAACAGTATCGAATCTTTTGCCGAAGGGGTAAACCAGTTTATTCAGCAAGCGGGAAGCAAGCTACCCCCGGAATTCGGACTGCTGGGTTATAAACCGGAACCGTGGTTGCCCGAACATTCACTCAACCTGATCGGATATATGGCATGGGACCTTTCAACTGGCTGGCCTTGTGAGGTTTTACTCGATAAGATGCGACAGAAACTGAGGCCTGATCTTTCGAAATATATGGTCCCGGATATGGATTCAGTTCACAAAACCTCGATTTATCCCGATTTTAAGCTGGATAAGTCGGCCACTGAAGCATTGACAAAGCTTTCGAAAACAGCATCAAT
>JBBAAF010000256.1:0-2721 GCA_041658425.1 Bacteroidales bacterium
TCCGCTCGAGCTGGCGTTTCACTTTATCCAGGCGGATGGTTGCCTGTTTGAATTCCAGTTCCTTGATCTTCCGCTTCTTCTCCGATTCAAACTTGCTTCGCTCAACCTCCAGTTTCTTCAGGTCATAAGTGGCCTGCTCGCTCCTGAGCTGGGCCTTCAGTTCCTGGATGTTGTTTTCCATCTGGACCTGCTGTTTTTTACTGCTGGCCCTTTCACCGTCGAGTGCCTCTTCCTTGGAAATGATAAACTTCTGAATGGAAGAGGGATCGATCCGGATCACCGAATCTCCTTCCTTAACCATTTTGCCATGTTCCGCAAGCCCGACGATCTTAAACTCATACCCATACTGGTAGCTGATCCGCGGCATAACCAGTGCGGCGGCATTAATCGCTTCAAGCTCGCCGGTTTCGGTAAATGATTGTTTGAAGTGACCCTTCATGACCGTATATTGCTCCGTCTTGTCCTTACCGCAGGAAACGGCCAGGATGAATGTAAAAACCAATACAATCAGTTTTGCTTTCATAGTGGTCGTCATTATTTGGTTTTACCTCCCGTCTGGCTTTCCTGCTTATTCAGGAAAGGATCAGCAAGGGTGACCTCATCATTGTCGGATAATCCTTCAGTGATAATAGCATAGTCGGTATTGGTGGCTCCGATTTTCACCTCTTGCTTCTTATATCTTGAGCCCGATTTAATATAAACATATTCAATGCCTTGTGACTTAATAACAGCCTCCACCGGGACAAAAAGCACATCAGGGATCTCCCGGATCCGGATCTTGCAACTGACAGTCAATCCGGGCAACAGGTTGGCAGGCCGGCCATCAATCCGGATCTGAACAGGGAAAATTTTGATTTTTGATTTGTAATCCTTGTTCTGGGCCAGGTTGGCCACAGTAGTCACCCCGCCGGTGTAAGTTGTATCTGAATAAGCATCAGCTTTAATGACCACCTTCAGTCCCGGGGTGATCTTCGACACATCCACCTCATTGATCTTCACTTCGGCCAGCATTTCCGAAAGATCAGGAAGATCGATCATAGGGTAACCGCCATAAGGCTGATCGCCAACCTGCCATTTCTGACCGGTCATCCAGTTTTCCTTCAGGATTGCAATTCCGTTCGAAGGGCTGACCACGAAAAGAGTATTGATGGAACGGTTAGCATCATCAAGGGAAACAGTTAGTTGTTTGATTGCCAGATTCTTCTGGAATAGTTCTTGCTGATGAATTTTTTTTCGGTTGTCGATTTGCTCGCGGGCCCGTTCGAGAGCAATGTTGGCTGTTTCCAGTTTAAGGTTGATCTCCTTGCGGGTGATATCGGACTCAAAAACAGCCTGGTCAAAATTGATTTTCGATATCTCCTGCGAAATCCGGGAAATCTCCAGGTCGGATTCCAGGTCCTCGATCTCCGATTCCTGGGTAGCTTTCAGCTTATCGAATTCCGCTTTGGCGATTTCCAGCTGCTGCTCAGAGTTTACGATCGATTTCTTAATTTCGGAAGGATCAAAAACGACCACGGTGTCGCCCTTTTCAACTTCCTTGCCGTCTTCTACAAGCTTGGTCAATTTAAGGCTCCCGAACCGGTAAGAAATTGCCGGGGCGGTGATCGAAATGGAATTCACTGCACGGATGGTGCCCTCTTCTGTCAATTCTTCAGTGAAGGTCCCCCTTTTCACAAAGGTCGTTGGTACTTCCTGGATTTTTGGGCCGTTGCAGGCCGTCAGAGCAAGGAGTACTAAAAGGATCAGGTTTTTACTCATGGGTACTATTTTTTGGCTTTTCGATGAAGTTCTGGGGAGGTTCAACCAGGGATATGGTTTCGGTGCCGGCCAGTCCCTTGATGATGATGGTTTGTGAGCTGTTCGATAAACCGGTTTCTACCGTTATTGGCCGGAATTTGTCGCCCTCAGCCACATAAACGATTTTTAGGCTGTCTTTTTCAAAGATAGCAAGCGTCGGGATGACAACGGTATCCTTCACCTGGCTTATGAAAATATCGCATCGGGCACTCAAACCCGGGGGCATCCTTGAATGGCAACTGTCGACACTGACAATCACCTCGTACATCTTTATTTTTGATTCGCCAGTGTAGGAATTCTTTGGGGCCAGCGATTTCCGTTTAACGCTTCCTGTCGTTCTGAGAGCTTTTGCGGCATCAACAATGATATCCACTTTCTGTCCCTTCGAAATCCGCTTGTAATCAACCTCCTGCACCTCCACGGAAACCTGCATTTCGGTCAGTTCGGGCAATGCCATCAGGCTCATTCTGGGATAGACCTGGCTTCCGACCTTTAAATAACTACCCATTTCAACAATCTCTCCATCTATGCTATACATCATATTATCCGGGGATTCCGATTTTGCGATCATACCGCTGTTTGGAGCCACGATCGTCAGTCCCTTCAGCTGATCCTGCATCCGTTGAACCCTGATCCCCGCCTGGATGATACGGGATTTTAACTGCCGTATTTCCGTTTCATCGATTTTCTTCTCTGCTTCATATTTTTTTTGCAGCTTTTTTTCCTCAATACTTGATTTCTCTAGTTCCAGTGCCATAAGTTGTTGTTTTACCCGGGGGGCGTAACGCATCTGGACAGAATCGAGCTGGCTGATAGCCATCCCGGCTTTGTTTTCTTTCATACGGGCATCGAGCATGGCCCGGTTCAGGGCATTGTCGGCTTCCAGTTTCTTAAAGTCAGCCTGCAGAGTTTCCACGTTTCTTA
>JBBAAF010000257.1:0-2696 GCA_041658425.1 Bacteroidales bacterium
GCTCGTTGGGTCGAAAGTTCCGCCCGGACGGCTGGTGAGGATGTCATAATGTGCAAAGAAAAGGGCCTCATCCGAAATCGGGAATGAGAAAGCAATACGAGGCATTACAGATACCTGAGGAGTATAGTCCTCGAATGCATCTGCTGTAATTACCCTGTACTGTGCCTGGTCAGGGTTAACGAGATAAGGAGCGATACCGGTTGATGATGAGATTACCGAAGGGTCATTAACTTCCACACCATAGGCATTATACCAGTTAGATCCATTACGATATCCGTTAATTGTTGAAGGATCTCTGACGTCATCCACATATACAACATAATTATCACCCATGTTTGAAGGATGGGATCCTGAAGGGTTCATGCTTCCCGGAACATCACTGACTTTTTTAGTGGCATACAGGCTGTAAGGATCTGCCAGAACGTACTGGTTCAGGTCATAACGGTCGACCCTGATACCTACGTTAAAAATCAGGTCATTAAAGGAAAACTTATCCTGGATATATCCGGCCGCATAAATAGGCTGTACGGGTCCGATAAGACGCTTATAAGTTCCGTCTTCGTTTTTAGCGGTGAAAAAATCCTCAAAAGTTGGTTTTTCCTTCAGACGGTTTCCATACGGGTCATAACCACGGTACCCAACGAGTGCATCTCCGTTGTTAAGCAGTTCATCGGCGCTGAAATAATTAATATTAAACTCACTTGGATCCAGCGCATTAAGATCGATGAAATCGGTTCCCTCAACAGGCAATCCTAAATGTGCGCGCATCGAAGCATCGAATTTAGATTGATCAGTTTTATTATACAGGCGGTTATATTTTACGGTATCCTGGAAAACTCCGGTTGCATCGAAAATCGGGATTGGATTCCTTGTGTCCAGGAATTCGATGTGCTTGTTGGTCAACTGGCGGGCTATGCCCCAGAGGCCCATTGCATTGACGTTCCAGCCACGTGAATCATTTTGTTCGAATTCGAATCCGAAGGATACTTCGTGGTTCTTGATATCAGCCGAACCGGACGCCATCACGCGGAACGTGGTATTGTCGCCAATTCCATAACTGCCGACCTGTCTACCGGGGAGGTATTGCCAATCCGGGTTAGTCCTATTAAAAAGTGTACCGAGGTTTCCTCCGTTGAGAAGGCCACCGCCAGCTTGAACCTGGCCAAAATTTTCATAATGATTCACCGGATTATCATAGGATGCATAATACTGGGAGGTAACAGCGGCCAGTTCCGGGTTCTTATCACTTGGAGTAAACTTATAGAGAATATCTTTCCATGCGTTCATTCTCCATACACCATTGGGATAGCCCGAAACGGTATCTGAAAACTCATAGGTTTCGATCTTGGATGTTTCAAATTTCCCCACATAGCCATAATCCCACATATTGAAACCATGACGCTGTGACATGCCGCCCCAGCTCTTGCTTCTTTCAACCTGAGCCTGAATCTGGTAGTACGCGTTTTTGATTACAGAGGATGACTTTTCTTCTGCTGAAGCCTGTCTGTCGGAGAACCGTTGGGTAAAACGTGCCCAAGCCCTCCAGCTATAACCATAACTGGTGGAGTTATTTTCCCAGTTAAACAGGGAATTATTATAGTCGTAATTTATGCCATTGTTGTAATCAAAATTCCCTCCCAATGTAAGATCAGTATTCTGGTTAAAGTTAAAGGTGATTTTTGGTACAAAGGTGGCACCGTAGTTCCAGTAATTGGTCTGGAATCTAACTTTTTCAAAAGCTGAAGTATCCAGATAATTGGCTTTATATTGTACAACACCTTGTGCATTAGGAATAACCGGTTGGGAAACCAAATCCGCTCTGACATCTGGTAAAACCCGGTCTTTGTCGTACCACCAGTTTGTCGGGTTACGGTCGAAGTTTATGTCTCCTGACAGGAAAAATCCAACCAGGGTGCGCTTTTTTCCATCAGCTTGTTTGACTTTTAACAGCGGGCCGGAGAGGGTGAAGTTGGCCAGACTATGGCGGCTTTGGTCGAGCAGCTCTGATGTTTCTAGGTCAAACGATCCGTACAGGGATGGAGCTGCGTTTTTAGTAGTGATACTGACAACCCCCCCGGTTACGTCACCATATTTAGCCGACATACCCCCGGTGATGACCTGCACCTGTTCCTGTGCCGATTTTGGAATATTCAAGCTGGATCCTGAAACGCGGATACCATCCACAAAAAAGGTATTGCCGCCACGGGCACCGCGGATGTTTCCGACACCGTTACCGTCGCGGGATGAAACCCCTGCCACGGTAGAAGCAACCTGCATAACCGATCGGCCAGGCATCTTCTCGATGTCATCGGAAGTCACCGTTTCCCCCGTCTGTGTATTGTCCTTATCAATCAGAGGGACTTTGTAGGCTATTACCTGCACCTCCGAAATTTGAGTGGTTTTTTGGGACAATTCCAGATTAAGCATGTCAATCTTATCAGCTTTAACTACCACGTTGTCCATCTGGAGGGTATTATAGCCCACCACCAGAACCTGGAGAAACCATTTGCCAACCGGAATAGGCTTCAGGGTGTAATTACCGTCGATGTCGGATGCTGTACCCAACACGGCAGGTTCACCTGGTTTTGAAACCACAACGACTGCCGCAAAAGGAATCGCTTCTCCTGTGGCCTTGTCAACCACTTTACCCTTAAGGGTACCGGATTGGCCAAAAACGCCGCTAGCTAACACAACGG
>JBBAAF010000258.1:0-2679 GCA_041658425.1 Bacteroidales bacterium
ATGCACAAGATGGATGATTTCTTCGGCGTGGTTTACCAGGGAAATAAAGATTACGGCGCCATGGTTGGCATGGATTATGCCGAAGTTTTCTGGCAGCATCTGGGAGGTGGGTTTCAAAGAGATACGATCATACAAGAGGAATTATCAAAGTTTATCAGATACAATAATTAGGTTGCAGATTGCAGGTTGCAAGTTGCGGGTTTAAACTTGCAACTTGCAACTTGCAACCTGCAACCTGCAACCTGCAACCTGCAACCCGAAACCCGAAACCCAAATCATTAATTGTAAATCCCATGAATCTGAATAGTGAAAAGTACTCGAAGTTTGCCTTGGTACGAGAGATGTTAGAAACCACCGAAGTGGTAAGAAAATTCGACCCCTCAGTGGCAACCCCTTATGCTGAAAAGGCACTGACCAAAAAAGGCCTTTTCCTCACCGGCGAGGGAAGTAGCCGTATTTTCCCGGCCAAAAGGATCATGTACGATAATCTCAAATGGGGAGGCACGATTCCTATCTTTACCGATGGATCCACTCAAGCCATTGAATATAAGCTTAATGACCTGGCGGTTTTCGGTGCATCCAATTCGGGCCAGACCAAAGAGGTGATCAGGCTTTTTATGAAATTGCGCGAGGAGAAACACGATGCAGTGTTCGGTCTAACCGCAAACCATGGAACCAAACTGGCCACGCTGGCTAACGAAACGCACGTGCTCAACTGCGGAAAGGAAGATGCCGTGGCTGCCACCAAATCAGTGATCGAGCAGGGCCTCTTCTATGATGCTGTTATTCGTCAAATGCTGGGCAAATGCTTGTGCGGATTTGATGAACTGCCCGATCATATCGAAAAGGCAATGACGCTCGAAATCGACCCGGAAATTGTTCAGACGGCCAGGAATGCCGATATGATCTATTTCGCCGGCCGCAATAACGGGGTAGTCGAAGAGCTCACCCTGAAAACCAACGAAATCACCCGCAAAAAATCTGATTTCCTCGAAGGAACCTACGCTGTTCACGGTATCGAGGAGGTGATGGATAAAAATGAAGTGGTGATCATCGTTGAGCCGTTCCCAAGTGAAGAAGCGAAATTCATGGAATGCCTGGTTAAAGGCGTCGGCATGAAGGTGATTGCAATTTCCTCACGCCAGACTTCATTCCCGACGGTTATCATCCCCGATGGCGGAAAAATGTCGTCCTACGTGGAGCTCGCCGCCGGCTGGAACCTATTGGTTGATATCGGTTTGGCCCTCGGCATCGACCTCGACAAACCTGCCCGCGCCCGCAAAATCGGCAACGAATACATCCTGTAAGGGCGACCCGCGGTCGCCTTGTTCTCACATCAGTGAATTTAATATAAGCGCCAGCAACATTATCGTCAGAAACACATTCGTCAGCACAAAAACCAGTCGCAGCATCGCCATTAAAATGGTGTTTCGCATAGCCCCTTTCATAGATTTGAAGTGAAAAGTAAGTAAAAAAATGGAACGATCAATCACACGACAATTATTAACTTTAACCCGATTAATTGAAACACCTAATGTCCTGTCATTCCACATATTATTTTGTCATTCCCGCGAAGGCATTGTCATCCCGGCGAAGGCCGGGACCCCTTCCCTTTACTCCGAGGCCATTGGTGTCAGAACCTCTAACCCAATATCGAAATTGTGATGAAAAAAGTTGCTCTTGGTATTGATATCGGCGGAACCAACACCGTTATAGCATTTGTTGACCGGGATGGTCATTTCCTGGCAGACGATCGTTTATCGACCTCAATTTTCCCTCAACCTGAAGTATTTGTGGCAGCCCTGGCTGAAAAAGTGAAGCTTTTGAGGAAAACGCTGCCGGAACCTGTCGAGGTCATCGGGATTGGTATTGGTGCACCGATGGGAAATATTAATAAAGGAACCATTGAGGAACCGGCAGATCTGCCCTGGAAGGGTATTACCCCTCTGGCTGATCTGCTGCGAGAACATATTGATCTGCCAATACTTGTGACTAATGATGCCAATGCTGCAGCGGTTGGGGAAATGATTTACGGCGCTGCAAAAGGGATGAAGAATTTTGCGGTTATTACCTTGGGAACCGGGTTGGGCAGCGGGATTGTGATCGATGGAAAACTACTGTACGGTCAGGATGGGTTTGCCGGGGAAGTCGGGCACACTATCGTTCGTCCCGGTCGCACCAACCGCGAGTGCGGATGCGGTCGGATGGGCTGCCTTGAAACGTATGTATCAGCAACGGGATTGAAACGTACCCTATTCAAGATTATGGCCGACTCCATTGAAAATTCCGAATTAAGGGATCTGAGTTTCAATGAAATGACCTCGCTCGACATAGCCGAGGCTGCTGAGCGCGGAGATGTTCTTGCCAACCGGGCCTTCGAGCATACCGGAGAGATGCTCGGACTCAAACTGGCCGATCTGGTTGCTCACACCAATCCCGAAGCAATATTCCTGTTCGGTGGCCTTACCCTGGCCAAAGGATTGATCATGGAACCCACTCTGCGTGCCTTCCATGAAAATCTGTTATCGATCTACCGTGGCAAAGTGAAACTGCTGGCATCCGGCCTCAACAGCAAAAACTCCGCCGTGCTCGGAGCCAGTGCGCTGGCCTGGGATCAGTTTGGCGGAAAAGTTGAGGAATGACGGTATTGGTGATCAATACCAATAACCTCTAACCTCT
>JBBAAF010000259.1:0-2672 GCA_041658425.1 Bacteroidales bacterium
CTGTTCCAGGCATTTGACCAGTATGATAAGGACATCCGGGATTACCGGAAAGTTAAACAGGAATTACTCAGTGAATTAACCGGATCGACTATTTAAGGACGTGAGGGCGTTAAGGAGGTGAGGGCGTTAAGGACGTGAGGGCGTTAAGGACGTGAGGAAGTGAGGACATAAAGACGTTAGGGTGTGAGACATTTAATTAAATGGTGGTCCCTGGCCATCAGCCTTTTAATCCTGTCAAAGTGAAGGTTGAACTCCAACCCTGGAGAACCTCGAGGCGTGCTATGACTAACCAGGATGAACTGGTAAGTGTATACGGACTTCATGGAACCGATGAAAAACCGGTTTATCAGGAGGTAGATCATTTTCTTCCGGCAGCCGGCAACTGGTTAACCTGGTATCACCGTAACGACCGGTCGGTATGGAAAGACAATCTTAAGCTCCATTTACCCGCTGACGGCTTTTGCGATCACTGAGCAGGATTGGGTTAACCAGCTTAGTTATAATATTGAGAAAATCAAATCAGTTCCGGCCGAATCCAGACTTGATGCCCATCGCCAGTGGTGGAAAAATTTCTGGAACCGGAGCTACATTTTGGTTTCAGAATACCCGTCTGCCCTACTGGTCGATGCTGGAGTCCGGTGATTTCGAGATGATGAAGCCCCTGTTCGACATGTATATGAAAGCGCTGCCAATCAGGCAGTTTGCTACCAAAAAATATTACAACCACACGGGTGCCTATTATCCGGAGACGTTGAATTTCTGGGGCAGCTATACCAATGAGAATTACGGTTTGAACCGGGAAGGAATTCCGATTAGCCCGGAACATCGGAAACAATGGGAGAATCTGCTGGCATCAGTGCCTGAGATCCCTACCCGCCTGATCAACGGTGAACGGGTTATTGCCCCCAAATACCTCCTGCAACCCTGTAATGGTTGAATTAATTGAAACAGTATTTTGAAAAGAATAGTCTTACAGTCTTAAATTCTTATAGTCTTATAGTCTCTGGTTCTCTGTTGTCCTCTAAGATCCTTTGTGTAACTCTGTGTACCCCTTTTGAAGGGTTGGATTGATTTAAAGTTTTAATTCCGTCATCAAGAAAATTAAATCATTAGCTCTACTCAAAAATACCAGAACCCTTAATTATCTTTCGGTATGAAACATAGATTATTGATTCTTATTATGCTGCTGTCAGTTATAGGCTGTCAGCAACCTCAGCAGGGAGTTTATTTCCCTAAAAAAGAGTATATACCTCGTCCGCTGCCTGAATATGAAACGACAAAGGATTTATTACCGTCCCCAATATTTGATGAAAATCCATTGTGGGTTAAAACATACTGGAAGGCGCTGGACAAATATTTCCATGCTTTAAAGAAATACCTGACTCAAGGGAATGGTCTTTACATCACCGATTGGGCGAGTATGGACAATTCCGAGAGGAATCCTTATCTGTACGGTGGTGGGACCGGAATAGATATCTCTTCTGAAATGGTGTTGTTTGCGAATAATCTGACAGATATATTCCATGAATTGGGAATGAAAAATAAAGAGGAGTCTTATCGAGCAGAGGCTGCACGGTTGGCTGCCAAAATCAATGATCTGATGTGGGATAAGGAGCGAAAGTTTTACTTTGATTTGACATTACAGGGGAAAAAGGCTCCTGTCAATACCATGATTATCCGTGGCCTCGAAAATTACGGTTATGATTCTCTTGCCAGGGTGATTGCTTTGAATCATATTGCTTTGGTTGCAGATATTTATCAGAAAACCGGGACGATCTGGGAAAATTATGCCCCCGATTCACTTTCCTGCGGGTATGTTTCTGGAAGTAATAAAGTTAAAGCTGATTTTGTTGGCTGGAGCGGAATTGGTCCGATTATGTATTTTATGGAATATGCAATAGGACTTAAAGCAGACGGAGTAAAAAAACAACTGGAATGGTCGGTAATACCATGAACATCTTTTTCAGCCGTAATAAACGCTTACATATTTCAGTCCGATGCTTCCCCATGTATCTCCCCGATAAAAAAGGAAGGAATGTGCCAGCCGGGTGGACACAAACCCTGAACTTTGCCTCCGGGATAATTCAATACTTCTTCCCACCGGTATATACCCCCCAGGTATTTGTAGCCTACTGAGTCGTCGAAGAGATAATACTTTTCAGCAATTTGGTTATCAAGTTGTTCAATATTGCCGGGTATATATTTCCCATAGTCAAGATTTTCAGCCATCCACCAGTCATTAGTTATTTTAACGATGCGGTATTGTTGTTGATCACGTGGGTCAATCATGGTATCGACCAATTGGTTAGCTGATTTAACTTCAACTTGTACGACCGCTTTAGCAGAATTTCCATCGGAATCCTTCACCTCCAAAGTAATTATTATTATTCCCGGGCTATTAAAACAATAAACTGCAATAGGTTGATTTTCAAAATTGGTATCCCAGATCCCATCTGTTTCAAAATCCCAACGAAATTTAAGACCATCAAAAAACGTGTTGAGGAAGAGAATCAACAGAACAAGTGCTGGTCAGTCCAATTAAAAACACCAGAATAAGTAATCTGGACATTGCATTCGGTTCTTTGTCTTAAAAGTACTGATCTCGTTCCATATAGCAAAAAATAAATCTCCTATTTTTAAGTTCCGCATGGTCCATGTGCCCCGGAGCCCTT
>JBBAAF010000260.1:0-2641 GCA_041658425.1 Bacteroidales bacterium
AAAACCTGGCTGATAGCGAGGGATCCGGGACCCAGTTTCGAAAAATCGGCCGCATCTGAAAAGGCAGTCGGAATCCCAAGTTGCTTTAATTGCTTGCTGAGTTCAAATGAATTCTCGAGTTTAAACTGAGGCAGATAAATTTCCATTCCCTCCACAGGCTCAAATTGCGACCGGAGATCATCCCAGCCTCCCGATAGCTGCTGACTGCACCAATCGTCAAGATTCACATTACGGGGAGGAAGAAAGAGGTACATCGACCAGCTACCATCCCCGTAAGGCAGCTCAACAGCTAGCAAATCTGCTGTAATTATAGCGTTTAAAGTATCTTTCAGGTACATTGTTGGTACCTGCTGGCTTTTCCCCGAGGCATTAGTGAAAGAATCCAGGTGAGTATCGTCCTTATCAAACCGGGTCGTCCATTTTCCATTGAAATAGAGGGCATTGATCAGGAAACAGACATCTTCGGGGTTGATCTTTTCGATGATTTTATCAATTTTACCATGTGTTTTTTCTTTAACCCAACCATTGACTGTGGGCAAAGCCGAAGGTGCAGAAAAATCAAGGCCTTCTACCCGAGCAGAATAATAATTCTGAAGATTGGTTGTAAAATCAGGATACACGGTAAATCCGTTGGTATTGTACCAGACGGAGTTGGCGGTTTCAAAAACCGTATTCGGATCTTTGCCGATCAGAACCTGGTTCAGGTTTTTAACCGATTTATTCAGATCGGTCACGTCCTTTCCTGAGAAGCCCAGAAGATTGAGCATTTCATCCAGCGTTTGGCTATCCGCCCCATTTGCAGCCATGGACAAAGCGGTATAAATGCTGTATGGTGATATACAAAGATTTGTATCAGGGCTTTCTTTCCCCAGCATCTCAAAAAGATCAAAGCCAAACTGGTTGCCCTGCTTTAAAACCTTAACCTCATTTTGGGTCAGGTTCAATGGTTGCGGCTGATCCGGTTCCTTATCACAGGCTGCCCAAAATCCCGCCATCAACACCACAACTATCAGTCTACTAATCTTTTTCATAATATTTCCCCCTAATAAATTTCCAGAGACGGATGTGATCCGTCTCTACGATTTTCAAATCTTTACGTTCCTCACGTCCTCCCGTTCTCTTACTCCGGCTTCATCATTCTCCCGATGAACAAAATCGCCCCGGTGGTTTTTTCGGCGATGGCAAACAGGAACGGTTTGTTAAAAGTTATAAAATTACCGACGGAAGTAATGCCTATCTCCACTGAAGTTACTGCAGCAGCCTCAGTCCCTTCTTCATTAACCTCTATGAATGTCTTATGTTTTACACCGGTGATCAGTAATCCTCCCTCCGGCAAGATCCCTGTAAAGTCGGCCTTATCGGTAAAGGCAATCTCCATGCCCATTGCCGAAAGGGCATCTTTCAGGCTCTCCTCATAAGAAAAGGTGAATTTAGGAAGCGAAAACTGCACTTCAGAGATGGTGTCATAACGAGTCAGCCAGCTATTCCAATTCTCAGCGGTAAGGGATTTTTCTACATCGGCCACGGCCTTCCCGGTCTCCGGGAGAAACAGGAACATCCGCCAGTTGCCCTTTCCGTAAGGCAATTCAACCGATGAAAACAGATCATTGGCAAACATATTCAGATCCATTTTCTGATGCATCATATCCACTTGAACCTCTTTCCCGTCTTCCAGATAGAAAGGTTGCTGATCGGTTTTCTTCTTATCAAACTCATAGGTCCAGGCACCCTTAAAATAGATTGCATTGATCAGGAACATGAAGGATTCGGGGTTGATCTGATCCACAATTTTGGTGATCTTTTTATTGGTCTTATCGGATACCCAGCTATTGATCACATCTTTGCAGTCGGAAGCGGTAAAGTCCATCGGCCTTATTTCAGCATCATACCAGGTTTGGTTTCTGGTTATAAAATCAGATAAAACGGTGTACTCCTTACGATACCAGATGGAATTTGCGACTGAAATTACAACCTTGGCATCATGTGCAACCAGCGCTGTTACGAGTGTCTTATTTAATTCATTCAACTCGTCCCGTTCATAACCAGCAATCCGAAGTGCCTCCTCCATTGCGATTTTGGTATCCCCATTGGCGCCATTATAAGTCATCGACAATGCCTGTGAAACGCTGAGTGGCGAAATCATCAGGTTGGTTTCCGGAACAGCTGCTGCAGCAAGTTTGTTATATAAATCCAGCCCAAAGGTATTATCCGCTGCGATCACCCCGGCTGCTTTTAATGGAAGGTTCAAAGGTTTGGGTTCATAATCCTTGTCCTTCGAACACGAACCGATCACAACAACCATAACCATCACAACTAAAAATCTCTCTAATGTTTTCATATTGATAATCTTATATCGTAAATCCTCATAGCCCCCATGGATACCCCGTTCGGGTAACACAATTCTCCCCGTCAGGGTCCTTTCGTAATTCTGCCTTGAACAGGATTTTCTTCTGTTCAGGTTGCTGCACATAGGGTTCCTCAACCCGGATCCACCAGGTGTCTTTACTGATCCCAGTCAAATTATAGTTAAGGTCGAAGAGACAATTACAATCACACATGGAGGAATTCTCAGCCTCAGTGATGACCAGGGTATCACCAACAACCTTGAGTTCTACCCGAAAACCATCAGGGCAACAATTAA
>JBBAAF010000261.1:0-2636 GCA_041658425.1 Bacteroidales bacterium
CCTACAATAAAACCTTATCCCCGAGGTGGGTGTGGGATTGGGTGTGAGTGTGGGTGTGAGTGCACTTGTCATCCCCGCGGAAGTGGGGCGGCGACGCCGTAGAGACGCATATATGCGTCTCTACAAAACGGAAATCTTCAAAATTCCACTACCTTTCACCTTCAAAAACCCTCGTAAACACTTATTCTTTTCAATTCTTACCGCATGAAAAATCTCTCTTTTCTTTTCGCTTTCTCGTTCTTTACATCAATCTTTTCTTTTTCCCAGACAGGAGTCATCGTTCTTTCTCCTAACGCTACTGCATTGGAGCAATATGCGGCCCAGGAACTGCAGCGCTATCTCTATCAGGTTACAGGTGAAAAACTGGATATCCAGACCGGAACCGAAAAGGTAAATCCGAAGAGTTTCATTCTCGGACAACGAACCACAAATCCACTGATTAAAAAGCTTGTATCAGATCAGGTTGGCCCGCAGGGATATATACTCCGGAAAGTTGACGGTAATATCGTCATTGCCGGCTCTGACTCCGAGGGCGTCCTCTACGGTGTATATGGATTGCTGGAAGATCATTACGGAATTGGATTTTATATGGGTGGTGATGTTTTGCCGGAGCAAAAGCAACCGCTGATGCCGGAAACATTGGATGAAACGAAAACGCCCGCAGTCGCAATCCGGGGCTTCCTTCCCTGGACGAATTTTCCCCAATCGGCAACCTCTTATTCCTGGGAGGATTGGAAATTCATCATCGACCAGATGGCAAAGATGCGGCTGAACTTTCTGCACATCCATAATTATAACGGGCAGGCCGGTCACAACGAGATGTTCCACAACTTTTCGGTTAACGGTATTATGTCGAGGGTATGGATGGCAACGGCGAAATCCGGACATGGTTGGGCTTGTCCCGGTTGGGATGTGAACGAGTATCGTTTTGGTGCATCCGACCTCTTTGGAGATTATGATTTTGGTGCGGATTGCGCCCTTCACAACGAAACGTTTACCAACGAACAGGTTTTCCGCAAAGGCGTCAGCCTGTTCCAAAAGGTGATCGGATACGCGCACCAGCGTGGGGTTAAGATCGGTTTGGGCCTCGATATCGATCTGATCATGCCCGATTATAAAATGGAGGCCGACGATCCAAAAGTGATTGCCGCCCAGGTGGATCAGGTGACTGCCAACTATCCGGATCTGGATTATCTTCTCTGTTTCCAGTCGGAGGATATTGCTTCAAAAACCGAGTTGTGGAAAAAGTGGCGCCGCATTTTCGATGGGATGTATCAGGGCATGAAAGCTCATTCCCCAAAAACCCGTATTGCCTGACCTGGAGGCTGACCGATGCCATCGATCCAAAGATGTCGTTCATGAGCAAGGCCGCCTGGAATGATATGAGCAAAACCACATCAAAGGATATTTATCACGACTATTCGGTTAAGAATTACGGTATTGCAGCCGCTGATGCCATCACGGAGATCATCAATCAGAATGAACCTTTTGCTTCCGGATTTGGCGAATGTCAGGAGACCCCGGCATTTAAACTGGCAGGGACCGATGATTACCTGTTGAATATCAAAACCTTTACTCTCAATGGCTGGGAGGTTGATGCCGTAAAACCTGCACAACGTAATGGTACTGAGAATGCACCATGCAGTGAAGGCGGCGAATGCGTCGGATTTATCAAAAAAGGCAACTGGTTGCAGTACAACGGTCTGGACTTTGGAAGTAAGACCGATAGTATCACTATGCGCGTTGCTTCCGCTTCGCATGGCGGCCTTATTGAATTCCGTCTGGATTCGCCCGAGGGACCGGTAATCGGCACTTGCACCGTGAACGATACCCAGGGCTGGCAGTCCTGGATTAATATCACAGTCAGCATAAAACCTACCGGTGGAGTGCATGCGTTGATATTCAAATTCCTCGAAAAACCTCCGATATCTGTTCTGCCGGAATTTGAAAAGGCCAAAGTCCAGTTGGACATCATCGATAAATACATTCTGACGGCCACTCGGGAGCAAAGCGAACGCCTGAATTACCTGCGTTGCCGCATTGCTGCTGCAAAAGATCATATCGGGATGAATAACCGGTTCAATGATCCGCAGTGGAAAGAACTTCCCGATGTGATGCAATCGTGGGCACGAAACTTTACGCACCGGGTTACTGACATTTCTTCTCTGGGAAATGTGATGAGCAGCCAAAACCGGTTCGTTCAATTGAACTATCTGCCAAAGGAACAGGAGGTGAGGAAACCGGTGGCGATCGATGCCCCATTGCATCTGGTGGTGATTTCCGCACCCGCATCAATGTTTGCAGGACAACCTGCACCTTTGATGGTTCGGGTGCTGGATTCCCGCAACTACGAAAGTGTTTCTGCCACCCTTCACTGGCGGCAAGCCGGCACTCAGGATTGGAAGAGTGCCCCGATGGCAAGGAGGGTGAAAGCTATCTTTACTCTGGGTATTCCTGCAGCCGATTTGGTTGAATATTACATTACCGTCACAGAAGGCACCAACTCCGTTCGCTGGCCGGTTACGGGCAACCGGTCACTCATCACCATCGGGAAAGCCCCGGCCAATCCGCAATCCAGGCCAACATCAATCAAGGCTGATGGCCAATCAATTAACTGGACTGCGGCCAAGGGTGCC
>JBBAAF010000262.1:0-2595 GCA_041658425.1 Bacteroidales bacterium
GACATACCTTTCGTTCGATACGCTTTAAAGTGGTTTACTGAGTTCCACCATCTCGATTATAGTTCACTGATCCAGTTGTTTAGCGCAATGTGCCGTTGCGCCCTGTATCAGCCTCTGTGCACACCTAGTTCTGGAGGCACCGGACCGAGAAACCATCCCAGCGGTTGTAGTAGTTCCGGCCCACGCCATCGTCGTCGTAGTCCAGGTACCGGCTGCAAACTAGCGATAACTCACCCTCCGAGGACGACCAGAAGACGGCATTGCCGCCAAGGTAATAGAAGCCCCCGCTGGCGCGGTGGCCGCCCGGAAGGGCGTTAAAACCACTCGAATTATCACCATTACCATTCTCAGCCCACTCGGTAGTTGATTTCATTTTCTTTCCGGGAACCGCCCCCAAATAGTCTTCAAGGATGTTCCACTCCGCATCAGAAGGTAAATGCCAGCCTGATGGACAAGCGGTTTTAGCAGCCTCCCAGTTGTACAAAACTCCATAGGCGGTATAATTACCTTTGGATTTGGCCTCACTAATACTACTGCCCTCATAATTATATACATAATAAGAGGTATATGAGTCAACTGATGAGGGACTCACAGCAGGCAGGTAAGCAAGGTTTTCAGCCATCCAAACCTGTTCCCCGATCCGAACCCATTTATAAACGTGCTTATCACGGGAATCTTGGAAAGTTCCGTCTTTGGAATTAAGAATTGGATCTTTGCCGCATCCAACAAGGGCAATAGCAAAATTCTTAAAAAAAATCGATATTTTTTTCAAAGCTTTTTGCGTTTTGGTAAATATTTAAAAGTCTGCAGTTGACGTTGGTTGGTTTCTCTTTAATAGAATACCAAAATTAAAAAAATTATTGATAAAAACCCATGTTATACACAAATCATTAAAATGTGTTTCCCCTTTTGCAGGTATTGGTAAAGTTCGACTAAAGCCCATTTAATGTCCTGTCATTCAATCCACTAGCTTGATCCCCGCATTCGCGAGGATGACAGGTGCTCCGGTTAACCGACAACCGATAACTGACAACCGACAACAATCACAACCCTCACAACAATCACAACCTGCAACTCGAATCATGCAACCTGCAACCTGTTAAAACCTCATCACCACCTTAACAAACACATTCCGCCCCGGTTCAACCAGGATCATTCCGCGATTGGTTGCAAGATGGTTCCGGTACGACTTATTGAAGACATTGTCAACCCCGGCGAAGAGTTGAAAAGAGGTTATCCCAAATTCTTTGGTAGCTGAATACAAGGAGAAATCTGACAGGAAATAATTCTCAGTGGCTGTTTCTCCGATTGCAATTTTCTGCTGAGCTGCTACCCAATTGGTTGTCCATTCAACGGTAAATACCCCCGGAACGTGATAACGGAAGCCGGCTCCCGCTGAAAATGGCGGAATAAGCGGAAGATCCTCTTTCTGTTGTAAATTGATGCCCCTCACATAAGAGGTTTTGGCATAAACCACCGTATTCCTGAAAGGCTGGTAGTTAACGGATGCATCAAATCCGGTTAACAGCGCGCTGGCGACATTGGCATTCTTCAATGCAGGCAGTGTATCAGTCAGCCCGGCGTCAGGCCCTGTATTTAAGGTATATATAAAAACACCGGGAGTTTCAACTATCATATCATTCAGATAGTTAATGAATCCATTTGCCTGGACCTGGAGACGATCTTTCCAGATTCTCAGGCCAATATCACCAAACAGACCTTTTTCGGGCTTCAGATTCGGATCACCCAACCGGACTTTCGAACCCAGGTCGATGTATTTAAACCTTTCCTCCAGCGAAGGGCTTCTGAAGGAGCGTCCTATGTTCGCGGTAAGATCCAGGTTTTTAATCAGATGATAAAGGGCACCGGCATTAGCCGACCATGACCATGCGCCAATTGTATCGGCTGCAAAAATAATCCTTTGGTTCGGGACAGGATCTTTTACCACTCCATTAATAGTTATGGCAAACGGGTCGAGCCCCAGGTCATTCGCAACCCGGATACGGTCCATCCGCGCTCCGAGGATCAGTTCCAGCCTATCATTAAGAAGGCTCGATTCATGCTGGACAAAGATCCCGGCACTGCCAAACCGGGAATCCGGGTTTGGTTTCTCCGATCGAATAACCTGCATGGTTGTCTTAACCTCCTGAAATGAATCCAGAATTTCCTGCTTGATATATTTATCTCTTGAAGTAACCAGTTTCCTCTGCCACAGGTCGATACCGCCTACCAGCTGACTCTTTTCTCCGGTTTTCCATTTGGTTTCCAACACCATCCCGCTGGTATTGTGCTCACCGTGGGGAAGGACTTTTTCAGCTGTCAGCCGCGTGTTTCCGATCAATGAAGGTGGGGTGTTTGGAATCATCTCCACGTCCCTTAAAATATACTGATGGTAAATGCGAAGGCTGATTTCATCCATCTTAGGTAACAGATTCTTAATGGTATATTTTCCCGAAATCAGCTGCCTTCTTTCCTCCGGGTAGGTAGCTGTTGCCAATGGGCCAAATGGGGCACCGCCAGGTATTCCAACATTGAAGGCTTGAAAATGCTGGGCATTGATCTCCAGTTCATGATTGGCCAGCGGCCTGATTCCCA
>JBBAAF010000263.1:0-2558 GCA_041658425.1 Bacteroidales bacterium
ACTTAAGGTTCAGTCATCCATTTCAGATATTGCTGTACCACTGGCCATTCCATTATTACTCTTCTCCCTGGATTTCAGAAAATGGGTTAAACTCGCACGAACAACCTTTCTTTCCATGCTTACTGCCGTTGCCGGGGCTCTGAAAAATAAGGAAGTAATCATTTCCGGCATTACAGTTGGATTAATTGGCTACGCCATAGGTAATTATCTGGGAGAACATTATCATACCTTCTCGGCCTTATGATGTAAACAGATATGAAATCAATTATATATTTGGTTTTTCTGGAAGCTCTCTTCCTTCTGATACCGCCAGATGCCCATGCTGCCGGTACCGTTGATGATTACCGGTTTTTCAGTAAAGCCTTAAACCGTGAAATGACCTGCCGGGTATACCTGCCGGAAGTTTACGAGCCCAATAATCCGGAAAAGCGCTTCCCTGTGGTCTATTTCCTGCACGGTGCCTCACTTGGGTATGATTCATATGATCTGATTTATGCAATTCTGGATAATCTGATTGCTTTTAAATTGATTAAACCCGTAATCCTGGTATTGCCGGATGGCCTGGCACCACCCTATAATGGAAGTTATTATACCAATTCCGCACTGTACGGCAACTATGAAGATTACATCAGTTACGACCTCATCTCATTTATCGACAGTGCTTTTCACACTAAAAACGAGCGTAGCAAACGAGCCATTATGGGAGCTTCAATGGGCGGATATGGCGCACTCAAACTGGCCTTTAAGCATCAGGATTTGTTTATCGGGGTTGCTGGCCATTCGGGTCCGGTCAATATTAACATGATGGATATCTTCATTCCGGACCTGATAGCTGAAGACGGCGGCACAGCCCCATTTCATTGGTCACCCGGGCCCGGAAAATCATTGACAAACCTGACGTTTTCGATGGCCGGAGCTTTTTCTCCAAACCTCAATAATCTTTACCAGGTAGACTTCCCCCTGGACTCGCTCGCCAAACCCATACCGGAGGTTATGGAGCGCTGGAAAACCGAAAATGTTTGTGAAATCGCAAGGATTTATCACCCGGGCAGCAACCTGGGGATAAATTTTGATTGCGGAATTGCGGATGAATATCACCTCTATTATCAAAACCGTTCTCTTGCCGATACGCTGACGAAATATAATATCCCTTTTAAATATGAGGAGTATGCTGGTACCCATACATCCGGACTTCCTGTCCGGGTAAGCCTGTCATTTGTTTATTTTGACTTATTGTTTCAGGCAGACGATGCCAGCGTTCCCCTGCTGCAAACCGGTTCGAAATGGAACGTATTCCCCAACCCGGCTTCAAACACCCTCACTGTCTGCAATAACCACACCGGGCCATCTTTGAATAAACAGAATATACAAATTGCCGATGCTACTGGTCGGGTAGTCCTAAATCAGATATTAATTGATGGTATGAATAACATAAACATTACTGATCTCCCCGAAGGGCTTTATTTCTTTAAGATTCAATGCGATAATATCATTCAAACCGGTAAAACAATGATCGTTCGCTAGAAAATGATTCAACATGGAAAGGCAGGAAAAACTCAAAGCACTCAGGAAATTAATGACAGACCAGGGGCTGGACTGTTATATCATACCGGCCTCAGATCCGCATCAGAATGAATATATTCCTGCATGCTGGCAGTTTCGTTCGTGGCTTTCCGGATTTACCGGATCTGCAGGAACCATAGTGATAACAGCAGATGTTGCAGGTTTATGGACCGATTCGCGTTACTTTATCCAGGCGGAAAAACAACTGGAAGGAAGCGGTATTGAACTATTTAAACTTAAAATCCCCCATACCCCGGAACATATTCCATGGCTGGCCTCAACACTTCCCGCAAATTCCAAAGTTGGTATTGACGATCGCTTCTTTTCCATAGGTATGGTTCAATATATCCAGGATGTTTTGAATGGGGCCGGACATCAACTATCGACAGGCATAGACTTACTGAGTCCGGTCTGGATTGATCAACCACCTATCCCGGCTAATCCTGTATTGATCCATGATATTAAATTTGCAGGCTTGTCCCGAAGGGAGAAAATCTGGAAAGTAGTTGAGGAGATGAAAGAATTAAAAGCTGACTATCACCTTATTACAACTCTTGACGACATAGCCTGGCTGCTCAATCTCCGTGGCAGTGATATCTCTTTCTGTCCGTTCTTTATCAGTTTTTGTATAGTTACTTCCAATCATACCCACCTTTTTATCAACCAGGATAAAATCCCCGCTTCGGTCTCGAATGCATTGTCAGAGGATCAGATCCTCATTCATCCATACGGGGCGATATCCCAATTTTTAGAAAAACTCCCAAAAGGATCGACAATTTTGTTCTCACCCGAGAAGGTCAATCATGCTTTGATACAAACGATTCCATCCGATGTTAAACAGAAACACGGGATGAATATCACATCCGGGTTGAAAGCAATCAAGAACCCGGCTGAAATTGAGGGTTTGAAACGGGTGATGGTGAAAGATGGCATAGCCTGGGTTGAAACACTGCATTGGATTGATCAACAGGTACATTCCGGTATTACGGAATCCG
>JBBAAF010000264.1:0-2545 GCA_041658425.1 Bacteroidales bacterium
CTGTCGGTTCAGGCTTCCGACCTGGCATCTGTGGTAATCGACCGCAATAAGCGGATTGAACTTCTCGAAGGAATCCTGCGATATTATTATCTTCATCTTGAAGGATTGGGCGAAATCAAGTCGCATAAGGTTTTGCATGCCTTATTCGACTGATCGGGAAAAAACAAAATATTCAACATGTCCGGAAAATACACCATCCTGTTGTTATCAGCCTTGAATTTTGTTCTTAATTGTTCAAACCTGTATTCGCAGGTTTATCTTGACAGAAAGGCTACTGTGGAGGACAGGACTGAAGACCTGTTACAACAATTAAGTCTTAGCCAGAAAATTCAATACATCGGCGGTTATAATTCTTTCTTTATCATGCCGGTGGCCAATCCTGCCATACCCATGATTAAAATGTCGGACGGACCGGTTGGTGTCAGAACCTGGGGTAAATCTACTGCATATCCTGCCGGGATTTGCTCAGCAGCAACCTGGGACACTTCACTTATTAACGAACTGGGAAAGTCATTAGGCAGGGATGCCCGCGCAAGAGGGGTTCACATCCTGCTGGGGCCTGGCGTAAATATACAACGAGCGCCCATGTGTGGCCGCAATTTCGAGTATTTTGGCGAAGATCCATACCTGGCCGGTCAAATATCCACTTCATGGGTCAAGGGAGTCCAAAGTGAGCGCGTGGTGGCAACTGTAAAGCATTTTGCGGCCAACAATCAGGAATGGGACCGTTATAATGTCAGCTCCGACATGGATGAACGCACCCTGCAGGAAATCTATCTGCCGGCTTTCAGGGCAGCAGTGGTTGACGGAAAGGCCGGAGCCATCATGTCAGCCTACAACCTGCTAAACGGGACCTGGTGCTCTCAAAATAAGCACCTTTTGACCGATATCCTTAAGCAGGACTGGAAATTCGACGGTTTCGTAATGTCAGACTGGGGTGCAACGCATGACGGGCTGATGTCGGCTAATGCAGGGCTTGACCTTGAAATGCCATCCGGTGCTAACATGAACAGTACTAATCTTAAGCCTGCCATCGACAACGGGAGCCTTCCGGTTTCTGTTATTGACGATAAGGTGAGGCGCATCCTCAGGACCTTGATCCGGTTTGGTTTTCTTGACCATCCGCAGCTGGATACTTCGATTCCGCTGGATAATCCTGCCAGCGCTATGGTTTCGCTGAAAATTGCACGTTCAGGTATCGTCCTGTTGAAAAACGATGACAATGTCCTGCCTCTCGATCAAAGCAGGACACAAAAGATCGCTGTTATCGGACCCAATGGAAATAGTTTTGTTACCGGCGGGGGCAGTTCATATACTGACCCTTATCATTCGGTGAGCTTGCTAAGTGCTTTGCGCCTTCTGGCTGGAACCGGCACCACGGTTACTTTTGACAATGGCCTTACCGATGATAACAGTGTTTTTGGAACCTCTTCTTTTTTTATAACCACCGGTTCCGGTTTGCAAGGACTTCATGCTGAGTATTTCAACAATCAGTATTTGTCCGGCACTCCTTTATATACGGGCACAAACAGTACGGTTAATTTTAACTGGGGTGCAGGCAGCCCGTCAATTTCCGGATTTAGTAACGACCATTTCTCAGTCCGTTGGACCGGTGTGATCCGACCGCCAACGACCGGAAAGTATGAATTCATTGTGCGTTGTGACGACGGATGCAGGTTATTTGTCGATAATCAGTTAATTATCAGTCAATGGAATGATCACGCTGCTACAACCTACCGCGCCACACTAGACCTTACCGGGGGTACCGAACACAGCATAAAACTGGAATATTATGAGAATGCAGGTGACGCTGAAATACGGATGGGATGGCACCTGCTTGATTTTGTTAATTCGCAGGCGGTACAACGTGCAGCAGATGCGGATGCTGCTATTGTTTGTGTTGGATTCAACAGCAATCTTGAAAGCGAAGGATTTGACCGCACCTTCAATCTGCCGGAATATCAGGACAGCCTGATCACTGCCATAGCCAGGGTGAATCCCAATACCATCGTCGTGTTGAACGCAGGTGGAAATATTGCTACATCCCGATGGATTTCGCAGGTAAAAGGATTGCTGCATGCCTGGTATCCCGGACAGGAAGGCGGTACGGCCATAGCAGAGATCCTTTTCGGACTGACCAATCCTTCGGGCAAGCTCCCGGTATCGTTCGAGAGACGGTGGGAGGATAGCCCCGTTTTCAATAGTTATTATGATCCTGATAATAACAGGCATGTGCCTTATGCTGAAGGATTGCTGATGGGGTACAGGTATTATGACACGCAAAATGTGGAACCCTTATTCCCATTCGGCTTTGGGCTTTCTTATACAGCCTTTGAATATGGTAATCTTTTTATAACACCTGATACAACAAACAATCCAAATGGAATTGCGGTCAGTTTTGATATCAGGAACACAGGCGGCCGGGATGGCGAGGAGGTTGCACAACTTTATATACACCAGCCTAAACTTACATAATAAGTTCCTTCTTACACAGACTCCATAAAAATCTAGAGCCGCAGGCGTACCTTCAGGTTTTAAACGAGCT
>JBBAAF010000265.1:0-2530 GCA_041658425.1 Bacteroidales bacterium
ACCCGGCCAGAATCCTCTGCCCGCCTGGATTTCATTGTCGTTGGCCCGGCTGTTATGATTGGAACCGATAGTGGCGCCTGCGGCTATATTACTCTGACCCATCACAACAGCGGCAATCAGAAAGGAATTGTTATGATGCTGCTCGTGTGCCGGGAATATCAGGTTATTCAGCACCTCGCAACAGGAGATCGTGGAATTATCCCCCAGAAAAGAGTTGATCAGCCGTGCGCCGTATTTAAGGTTTGAATTGTTTCCCAGGATAAACCGCACTGCCTTGCAGCCATAAAAAATCCGGCAGCCATATCCGACGATCCCATTAACCAGTTCAACCCCCTCCCCTATTTGGGTATTTTCCGCATCGGATGAATTAATGGTAATATTTTTCAGCTTATTGGCTCCCTTGATGTAACAGCAGGCGCCAATTTTCACATCTTTCAGGATGAGCGAGTTTTTGATCACACATTGATCACCGATGGTACCGTAATACCCGCGCCGGTTATCTAACCGGTTCTGGGTCATTGATTTCAGGTTTTTTTGCAGATCTGAATCATCCCGGTACCGGGCCCAAAGGTAGGCATCGGCCGTGATCATGCCATCGAATGGCAGTACCTGGCGTGAACCGGCTTCATTCATCAGATCCAGCCAAACCCGCACCTCTTCGGGTTCTCCCTCCTTAATGGTTCCGTTACCAAATTTTGCATGATCCGTTGTATTCATTTCACTGATATTAAACAGTATACAACGGTCGCCGATGATATAATGCGACAGATACCGGACGTTGTGTATCGCCACATCGTTGCCGATATCACAGGAGATAATCAGGCTGTTGGTAATCCCGACCGATAGCCGCAGGTCGTGATGTTCCACCACAGCATCACGTACCGATCCGATCCTGACGAGGCCAAAAAACTCCGTATTCCGGATCTGGCGCGGATCAAAGGGTTCGGTTACCAGTATTTCGTCCCAGTTGGCAGAAGTGTTATGGTTTTCCACCAGGGCTTCCACCTCATCCGGCCGGAGATTCCGCCACCTGTTCCCAGTCCGGATAGATTGCCGGTTTCGCTGATAATACTGATCACAGCCCTCCGGAAGAAACTCCGCAGGAATAAAATTCTTGCCCAGGCTGTTGGCAGGATGGATAGTTACGTTCTCCATTTGCTAATGTGCTGGTGTGCTAATGTGCTGAAAGGAATAAATTTCACTTGACAATCATTGATCATGATTTCGTTTCGGTAAACCGGACTAACCACCCAGGCTTCACTTGGTCTATATTTTTCAATAAAACTTCTCATTGATCGAGTGATCAGGGGTGCTGACAGTGTTGAATATTTCACCTCAACAGGAAGAAGGCTGTTCTTTCTGTCCAAAACGAAATCAACCTCTGCACCATCGGCTGTGCGCCAATAATGAACGTTCCAAGCATGGTGACCGGCCAAACAAAGAAGTTCCAGAAAAACCAGGTTTTGAAAGAGAAATCCTGCGTCGCTTGTGCTACTTGCATTCCCAAATTCTCCGAGTATGAAATTCCGGAAACCCAAGTCCGTAAAATAGTAAACAGGCGACTTGGTGATCTCTTTCACCTTATTCGTATGATATGGAGTCACTACCTTCAGAATATAGGTTTTTTCTGCATACCAGATATACTTTTTAACAGTAGGAACGGATATGCCTGTCGCACGGGCAATTTCTGCAAAGTCCGTCAGCCGGCCGGTATGAGCTGCAAGAAAGCGGATCATTCTTGAAAACGCATCCGGTTGGTCCAAACCCAAAAGGCTCACGATATCCCGGTTAATGTAACTTGAATATATCTCGTTAACCTGATTCAATCGTTCCTGATGAGTGGCTTCAAGGACCACCTTAGGATATCCTCCGTAATCAAGATAGCTCTTCAGCATCCGGCTATACCCCTCCGGTTCAAGCCGGAAAAACTCTTCCAATTTGGTTGAATACCGGTATTCTGTCTGATAATCTGCCAATTCCAAGAAAGAAACCGGCAAAACTTCAAAAATCCTTTTACGGCCAAACAGGCTCTCATGGATTTTCTCCTTCAGTTCAAGACTTCCAGAACCGGTTATCACAAATTTGATCGGCAAATCTCTGTCGTATAGACCTTTAAGAAAAATGCCAGAATTTATTTTTCGTTGAATTTCGTCGATAAAAACCGTTCCCGGAGAATCTCCGAACTCCAGACGGATCCTGTCAATTAAGGCATTCTGAGATTCAAGGTGGATCTTATCCGGTTCGAAATCCAGATCAAGAAACAACGTTCGCTTGCCCGCCCGGTTGATTTCCCCAATCAACTCTTTCATCAGGGTTGTCTTTCCGGCCTGCCGCGGCCCGGTAATGAGAGTGATCTCCTTCCGCGACAAATGATCGCGCAGATCCTTTAGTATTAATCGTTGTATTTTCATTTTAATCCGATAATTCGATAAACAAACTTAGTGAATTATCGGCATAAATAAAAAATAATCGATGATAAGATGATGTGCTTTGTTGATGTGCTGATTTCATCAGATGAACTTGTCATCCC
>JBBAAF010000266.1:0-2528 GCA_041658425.1 Bacteroidales bacterium
TTAAATTCCGGTTCAAAAAATTCAAATTAGATATTTATTGCGCCGTGCAAGCCCGTGAGGTGGGGATTAAATAAGGCGTATCGGCATATAAAATGAAACACCTCGAAGCAACCCAACAGGTAGCCAATCCTGTCCGGCAAGGTCTAGTCAGCCACCGGAAGCGAGTTTTACATAGTCATCAGAAATGATGGCATGGAGCGTAAACAGCGACTGTTAAAGGTTTACAAATGAGCCTCGAAAGTAATAATAAAGTTGAAGCCTTAATTTTTAAATTGGTTGGGGCAACACCAAAACCGCGCAGAGACGAGTGGTGGAGGTTCGACCGGGGTCTGAGGGTACATCAGAGACAGACAAGGGGTGCACGGGAACACGGGAGAGCCTAACTTCTCCGCACGAAAGGCGGTAAATAAGGACAGACCGCACTCGAAATGTCCTATCCTGTAAGGTCGATACCGACACCTTATAAGGAGATAAGAAAAGATTGGTATCGCAAGCGGTATCGGAACCGAGGGAAACCGAAGGTGAAGAGAAGGAAGAAGGCAGTCTTAACAACTGCATAGTACCAATGAAAGCCGGGAAATCAGTCCCATGAAAGCCGGTGAGTAGGGAAGGTGGTTGTCTGGAATCGGGACTGTGATTTGGAAACATTAAATGAATCTATTTCATGAAAAAGATGTCAACGGGAGAATTGCAGATAGCAGAGCGGGCAAGGAAACACAAAGGAGAAGCCCTGCATAGCCTGCACCATTTCATAGACGCCGCCCTGTTGGAGGGAAGTTATAGACAACTGAACAAGAAAAGTGCAGCGGGGGTCGATGGAGAAAATTGGTATGAATTCAGCAAAGAAGCAATGGTAAGGATACCAGAGCTATTACGCAAATTCAAAGCAGGCGAATATAGAGCACCCAAGATACGCAGGGTGTACATATCGAAGGGAGACGGAGGCCAGCGACCGCTGGGTATAAACACCGTTGAAGACAAGGTATTGCAGGGAGGGGTAAGAAAAATATTGGAACCCATCTACGAAGAAGATTTTAAGGACTTCTCGTATGGGTTTCGCCCCGGACGCTCCGCCCATCAGGCGATAGGGTATATGTATGAAGAAGTAGTTAACAAAGGGATACGCTACATAATAGATGCTGACCTGAAGAATTACTTTGGAAGTATACCACATGGTTTGTTAAAGGAATTCATTGCTCGCAGGGTGAAAGATGGGGTGATGAGGAAAATGATAGACAAATGGATGAAAGCAGGGGTACTTGAAAACGGGCAGGTAACCTACCCGGAAGAAGGTACGCCCCAGGGAGGATTAATTTCCCCTCTACTAAGCAATATCTATTTGCACTACGTTTTAGATGAATGGTTTTCAGAACAAATACAGCCCATACTAAAAGGGCAGAGCTTCATAGTCAGGTATGCTGATGACTTTATTCTGGGGTTTGCCAATAAGCATGATGCGATGCGGGTAATGGAGGTACTGCCGAAACGGTTCGGCAAATACCAGCTGACTCTGCATCCGGACAAGACGAAAATAATCGACTTGGAATGCGAAACGGGCAAAGGCGACAGGAGTTTTGATTTTCTGGGTTTCACGCACTACAGAGGGTTAAGCCGTAAAGGTAAACCGGTATTGAAACGGAAGACCAGTTGTAAAAAGCTTACCAAGGCCATTACCCAAACGGAAGACTGGATAAAGCAGAACTATCATAAGAGGCTTAGAGTACTGATTACCGAATTAAATGCAAAACTACGGGGGCATTACTCATACTACGGGATAACTTTTAATTACAAAGGGATCGACAGTTATTATGAGCAAATTAAACACAGGTTGCATAAATGGCTGAACCGGAGAGGAGGCAGACGCAAATGGAATTGGGAGAAGTTTAACTCTCTAATCACTGAATGGCTTCCTTTGGTTCGACCTAAGATTTATCACACATTTTTAACAGCGAAACCGATTTTAGAGGAACCGTATGCGGGAAAGCCGCTCGTACGGGTCTGTGGGGGAGCGGGGAGGTAACGAACCGCTCTACCCGGAAGTAAACTTCAGTATAAATCAAATAAATGTTATGAGTTATAATTTGAAATCCAAAAGACTTATTCTGCTTGCGTTATTAGTAATTGCCGGAATGAGTATTGCAGAGGTTGTAACTTCAAAGACGAAACCTAATCTATCTCAGGTTTTTGCCGCAGTAATGGGGGCCGAAGTCTATGTGGCAACTGACGGACGGGACGGCAATCCCGGAACCAATGGAAACGGAGCCTGGACTCAGAAAAATAGTGGACAATCGAAGGCATTAACAGTACTCCACTACCTTGGTAACCGTGCCAGTCGTATGGAGGCTGTCTTACCACCGTTTCCTGATAATCTGTCCGCCTGGGAGAAGCGGCGAAAACAGGTGCAGCGGGAGTTGACTTCGCTGCTGGGGTTGCCGATGCGCGAACCGATGCGCGCCAAAGTGCTTGCAAGCCGGACAGAAGACGGGGTCATGGTGGAGGACGTGTCCTACCTGCTGGCGGAGCGTTGT
>JBBAAF010000267.1:0-2513 GCA_041658425.1 Bacteroidales bacterium
TCGTATTTAAACAAGGCCACTCCTTCCAGTGGAGCGTGAATGGCCCAAAACGTTCCTTGGAATACGCTTCCGGGATGATCTTCAGTAAGAACGTTCATGCCGGTTTCATCCATCTGAACGTAGGCTCCGGAGAATGCTTTTTTAAGCATTTGATTATAAACAGCTTCCAGTTCGTTACTGGTATAGGTCAACCAGCCGTTAATGGTGGATGCCGCAAGGGTAACCCCCAGCCTCTGGTAGATTTGAATCTGGCGGTGAAGGGGGAGATGATCCTGCCATTTGCTCACGATGATATCTGCCAGCAAACTGGCTCCGACATGGCCCCGGTATATGGGCAGTTGCGGAAGATCGGCAATCACAATGCGGCTGCCATCGGGGCTCAGGTACTTGAACCGGATGATCTTTCTGACATATAGCTTTTCCGGAATCAGTTCCAGAATCTGAGTCGCTTCGTGTCCAATGATCTTCCAGCCGGTTACGTCTTCCGGTGGGAGAACAACTTCTTCCACCCGGGGAATGTCTTTGGCAATTGGAGATCGGGCATGCCCCTTTTTGGCCGACTTTCCCTTTTTGATAGGGGAAAGGAAATCGATGAGGACCTCTTCTTCCGGAGGAAGTTCCTTCGCGGAAGTCTCTTGTGGATTAGTCTCTTGTAGGTCTGCCTCTGATGGGGCAGGCTCTTGTGGGGCAGGTACTTCCGTGAATCGTTCACTTTTGCGGCCAAAATGCATTCGTTGCAGTTTGACCAGCTGTTGCTCCACAATCAGTAACCGGGCAGTCATCTCCTGGTGTTCCTGCACCAGCTTCAAGTACAGCAGTTTAGGCACCTGAATCATCTCGGTATGATCGCTCGCTGAAATCATACCGTAAAGGTACGGTTAACAACTGAGATAGCTCAGTAATTATAAGATTTACAAGCGGTTATCTATTAACAATATGAACTGAGTTATGACCAAATTGTTAATAACCACTGAGTTTTGAGAACCGTTTGCGGCGTTGGATTTTTTGAATCGAAATTCCTTCAATAATCATGACCAGTTCAGCCCAGCTTAATACGCAGGATGTCGCTGTCAGACTGAATGTTGGAAGCTCAAAGGTGCCCTGCTCCAGTCGTTTATAGTATAAAATGAAGCCACCCTCTTCCCACCGTAATAGTTTGACCTTGTTACGAGGCTTGTTAATAAATAGGAAGACCTCGCCGGAGCCGGGGAATCTGCGTAGTTGCCCACGAACCAACCCGCACAATCCATCCATTCCCAGTCGCATGTCAGTGGGGTTGCGATAGAGGAAATAGCAAAAACTGCTTGTCAGGGAAAACATGGCTTACAATATGGATAAAATGGATTGGACTGCTGACAAGGAACCGGTACCGGTTAATATAATCTCAATCCCATCGGGAAGGCGAAGTTCGATTCTTTGGTCGGTGGTATGTATCTGGGGATCGCCAAGGATCTTCACGGGGACGAAGCTGCCTGACTCCACATTAGCCGGTGGTTCAGATTGCCGCTTTCCCGGTATCAAAACTCTGTTGGAAAGCTCATGGTTACTGGCTCTGTGTTCTTTTATCCCGGTTAACCGAACCAGTGCCGGGTTACGAATCTTGCGGATGTCCATATTGAATTTGCTTTGGGCGCAAAATGCAATAAGAAATCATCGCTGGCAATATGTACCAGACCGAATGCTTACGTATAGACTGAATCTTTGAAGAACTGGCGGTTGCTGCCGTTGATATCCAGGCTGCCGCAGTCCAATACTTTTACCCCGGTGAAGAATTCAGGGTAAAGGAGTGAAAGATCCTGAATGAATGTTTTTACAGCTTTGTGCATGGTACGATGTGTTTGGTGTAACTGAAACCTTCCCGGAGCCGGCAGTAATGGAAAATATAGACATCCTCCATGAGCAGGATTTTCATTCCCATTGAGAGTATGGCTTTGCTGATTTTGGTATCCACGCCTAGTATCTGTTTAGAGAATCCGGTAGATTGGACCATTGGCAATATTAAGGACCAGGTAGATTTCCTGATCACCATCAGGTGGCCGGCAATCTTGCGGTTGATCTGGGTGACTTTTCCCGGTGCCAGCCGTACGCGGTACTCTGTCTGCTGCTTATGGTACAGGATCGAATCGTTTTCCATATCTACTCCTGGCGGGACCTGCACCTTATAGTGGCATCGGGAGGCATAAGAGGTAAAGAGTCCTGCAGTGGGGTAATTTTCTATGTGGGTTTTGATCTGATGGCCGAAATCAGGATGAAGGAATGCCGTGTCGCCATCCTGGATAACCGCCCAATCCTCTGGCTGGAGCAATTCCATGTAAGCGGCGATTGCATCCAGCAGCTTTAATTCAAAGGAATACGGGGTTAAAAAGTAGATCATTCCGAAAGCTAAGGAATGGCGAAAGGGCGAAAAAGGACACGAAAAAAAGGCTGCCAACTTTTCAGTCGGCAACCTTTTAGCCATATGTCCTCAAAAAGAGAAACGATGTTAAATTACAATATAATGTGGATATAATCAA
>JBBAAF010000268.1:0-2512 GCA_041658425.1 Bacteroidales bacterium
TGCTTTTTTATGCCTGGATGATTTTCAGCCTGTTTTATTCGGCTTCAGAGGAATACAGTACGGAGAAGACCTTCTACTTTTTGCTCAATATAACCGCTTTTTCGGTTCCGTTTTTTTTCAAGGGATTCAATATACGCCTTTTCATTCAGGCCTTTACGGCGGGCACCATCATTCTGGCCATTGGGTTGCTGCCATTTCAATATTTTGATCTGCTGGGAAGCTCGACTGAATTGGAAAAAGGGGGTACATTTTCCGCGATCGGGGGCCTGTATCTCACCCTGTCGGAGTATTTGGGATTGGTGGTCATACTGTTTATGACTAAAAGGGGAGAGGTGGTTTTTTCAAGGAAGTTGGATGTAGTGGTTGTTGTGATTGTTGTGTTGGTTATGGGGCTGCTGGGGGCCAGGGGACCGGTTATTTTTGCATTGATTGTTTATGCTCTATACTATTTGAATTCCATTCATGTCATAAAGTTTACCGTCAAAAAGAAAACAATCTGGTGGATGGTCATTGGTGCGGCCTTTTTGCTGGTTGCCATTGTTCTCATGACCCGTTTTGAGGCTACGGAAACACTGCTGAACCGGTCGATTTACCGGTTTACCTCTTTGATTAAAAGCGCACTGTTCGGAGAAAGCCAGGACCATTCTGCGCATGTGAGAATTCTTCTGATGCAGCAGGCCATAGAAGGGATATTTCAAAACATCGGTTCATTTATTTTCGGGTATGGGATCGGCAGTTTTGGTATAATTTCCCAGGGTTTTGATATTCGCCTGTATCCCCATAACATGATCCTGGAAATCTGGTTTGAATTGGGATTGATCGGCCTGGCGCTGTTTATGACGTGGATCGTTTTCGTTCTGTTAAAACTCCGCCAATTGCCGAACCGGTTCATCAGCTATTGGCTTCTGCTGTATATCTTTTTGAATCTCATGAAATCAAGTTCCTTGATTGACATCCGCACCGAGTTTGCCATTTTTGCCCTGTTTTCGGTGCAAAACTTCCTGACTTCAAAGGATCAAGAACCGGCAATAGCATGAGGAATATTCTTCATATCATCAACGGATATTGCGGGAACAAAGTTTACAGAAACCTGGTTACCATCCTGGATTCATTGGGAATCAGGCAGTTGATTTACATTCCGATCCGTTCCCTGAAAGACCAATCCCGGTTCCGGAATTTCGAACTAAAAAACTCGATATATTATTATTCCCATATTTTTAAAACTCTATTCGACCGGCTCTTCTTTTTTCGTAAGATCAGGAAAATCAGCCGGGATATTGAGAGAAACAAGGATTTTTCCCATGACATGCTGATTCATGCCCATACCCTTTTCAGCGACGGCGGTGTGGCTCTGAGCCTGCACCGGAAGTATAAGATGGAGTACCTGGTGGCTGTCCGGAATACCGATGTCAACTTTTTCTATAAATACTTTTTCTTTCTCAGGGGCTACGGAGAAAATATCATGCTACAGGCCAAACAGGTGATTTTTCTTTCTCCGGGGTACCAGGAAACTGTATTGAAGAAATATGTTAAAACGGAAAGCCGGGAGAAGATCGAACGGAAATCAATGATTATTCCCAATGGGACCGATGCATTCTGGCAGGATCATATTTTTCAGCGAATTCATGCGAATGATCTGAAAATCAAATTAATATATGTTGGAGAGATCCGGAGAAACAAAAATATTCACAATACGATAAAGGCGGTCGAGCTTCTTAGGAAAGGTGGATTGGATATACGGTTATGGGTTATCGGTTATGGGTTAAACGATGAGATAGGGTATGTGCGCAGGATCAGGAAGATTTGTGATTCTTTGCCTTACGTTGATGCCGTCGATCAGGTTCAGAATCAGGAGGCTTTGATGCAGTACTACCGGGATGCTGACATTTTCATTATGCCATCCTTTACCGAAACTTTCGGACTGGTTTATGCGGAAGCCATGTCGCAGGGATTGCCACTCATTTACTCGAAGGGACAGGGGATCGATGGCTATTTCGGGGATGGGGAAGCCGGGTATGCGGTTGATCCGCATGATCCTGAGGATATTGCCGGTAAGGTTAAAGAGATTCTTCAACGCTATCTGAAAATTTCGAATTTTTGTTCCGTGCAGGCCGGACAATTTAATTGGGACCGCATCGGAGCCATTTACAAAAGCTTATACGAACCATGAAAGACTTATACATCAAGGAAATAGATAAACAGGATCCCGGATACCTGGCGCTGATTCAGGAAAAGGGAAGCGTCTTCAATGATCCGGCCTGGCTTGAGCTGTTCGGCAACCGGTTGAGATTGTACGGGATTTATGATCATGATTCATTGCGGGGTGCATTCTCCTTGTATCACACGCATATTTACGGATTGAGCTACATCAAGAATCCCATCACCACTCCGCACTGCGGACTTATTTATTGCAATGAATCCGGAAACCGGTACAAACGGAATTCTCAGGAAAAAGCCATTCACGCCTGCATCGCTGATTTTTTACTGTCGCTAAAACCGGCTATCATCCAGT
>JBBAAF010000269.1:0-2511 GCA_041658425.1 Bacteroidales bacterium
AAGGGTAAGCCTTCAGGCAACTACATGTTGCAAAATCAGATTCAACTATTCTGAGTTTCTTTTGCAGCCTGTTCGAGGATACCCTGGTGAGGTATAAAGTGATCGGGAATCTGCGGTTTCCAGTCTGGTCCTGGCAGGAGTTCAGCAATCCGTAGGATAGAATGGCTTCCGATCCGGATCAGGGTATCGGTAAAATAGGTCAGCGGGTTGATTCCATGTCTTTTACAGCACCCGATTAGTGAGTACAGGATGGCCCCCCTTTGTGCAGCCTGATGCGATCCGGCAAACAAATAATTCTTACGACCGATAGCCAGGGGACGTATCGTATTTTCGACCAGGTTATTATCCGGCAGCAGCCGGGCATCACTCAGGTAAACCATTAAGGGATTGATACGGGCCAGCGTATATAGAATGGCTTTTCCAATGGGGCTTTTGGGCAGGATCAGGGTGCTTTGCGCCAATAACCAGGTTTTCATCTCCAGCCATACGGGCAAGGCTTTTTCCTGGCGAAGAGCCAGCAGCTGATCGGGCGTATATCCCTGGTCTTTGGCCGTTCTTTCCAGGGCATATATTTTCTGGATCAGGGACATGGCTTTTTGGGCACGCACGGGATCATTGCCTTCGGCCTGCTCAAAATAACGACGGGCATGGGCCAGGCAGGATAAGTGTGTAACGCCAGCCTTAGAGACAAAGTCATCGTAACCAGCATATCCATCCGATTGTAAATAACCCTGATAACCCTCCATCCAATCTAAGCCCAATTTTGAAGATCGCCCCTTTTGATAATCAAACAGAACCAATCCCCGGGGCGGAGAATGAAACACCCAGTAATATCCCTGATGGGTACTTCCTTTTTTATCCTTGTCCAAAACCCTGATGGGGCTCTCATCGGCCTGGATATAGCCCGATTGAAGCACTTGTTTACGAATGGCATCGTGTAAGGGTAAGATCAAATCGCAACAGGCCCCGATCCATCCGCTGATGGTGGAGGCCGCTAAGGTGACACCCAGACGTTTAAAACGTTCGATCTGGCGATAGATGGGCAAATGATCCGCATATTTATCGATCAGGATCTGGGCCAGCAGTGCCGGACCGGCCATGGCTTTGGGTAAAACCTGCTCCAGCGGCTCGCCGATCACAATGCCTTCGCTACGGGTCGCATATTTATTGCGGATCGTCTGGCGGACATAGAGCCTGGCCGGGGTATAATCCAGCTCTTCGGTTACTTCCTGTCCGATCAGTTTCCAGTCAGGCTGCATTCCATCCGGATCCACGATAATGACATCCCGGTCCAGATGGGCAGGAAAGGTCATTCTGCCGGGATGGTTGATCTTTTCTTCTTTACCTTTGGTTCTGCTATAGCTGATCTGCTGGGTCTGCGGCTCCACGGCTGGTAATTCCATCGCAGGAACATCCAGTCCCAATGAAATTTGATCCGGATCAATCAATGGACGCTTTTCACTTTTGGAACCATAGATCTGCCGTTGAAGATTACCTAACTGAAAAACCAGATCGGCAACCGTTTGCTGAAGGGTGAGATAGCCCTGGAAATAACTCTCGGGACTAGCCTTGAACTGCTCAAGAGTTAGGGGGTTTTTCGCTTGCTTCACGATGTGAAAATACGCTTTTTTGCCCATTCAGGCAAGTTATTAAGCATTTTTCTGTCTTTTTTTTACCCTTTTTTTTCGAGCGAAAACCGGGTTCTGTACCGTACGCTGGAAAGATGCACGCCCCCCAGGATGAGGCTGATTTTCTCTTTACTCAAGTGAATGGACGTGCCCTGGCAAGAGGCATCAGGAAGCTCAAAGGTTCCTCTTTCCAACCGTTTATGATACACGGCGAAACCATCCTGTTCCCATGCCAGTAGCTTGATCTGGTTTCTACGGGCGTTCAGAAAGATAAAAATGTCACCCGATAAGGGATCACAAAGCAATACGGAGCGTACCAGTCCGCTCAGCCCATCAAATGATTTGCGCATATCGGCTGCCCCTCTAAATAGAAAATAACGATAATTGCCGGCAAGACTGAGCATGGCACCTTTAGGAAAGTAATTCCCGGAGAAAGGAGGCCGCTACCGGCTGAAAAAAACGAACCTGGCAGCCACTTGGAAATTGAACTTCTAAAGCAGAGGTATATTCACCCGGGGCTTTATCGATCTCCACCGGAATGAAACCAGAAGGACCTTTTAATTCATGGTCATTGAGTTTCTTTTTAAAATAAAGCATCCGGTGATAGGTCAGTGAATGTATCTTGCAGTACTGAATGATACTTAAATTACTGCCAGCCTGGTTCAGGATATGCTGATGGATGTCTTCAGGTATCAGGGGTGTATTCATCTCGATTTGTTTTAGTTTACAAACCTAAAACACCATTTCGGATCTGACAAGATGTAGTTGCCTAAAGGCTTACTTTCCAATGGGGCTTTTGGGCAGGATCAGGGTGCTTTGCGCCAATAACCAGGTTTTCATCTCCAGCCATACGGGCAAGGCTTTTTCCTGGCGAAGAGCCAGC